>JANYDX010000068.1 GCA_025363395.1 Verrucomicrobiota bacterium | reverse complement strand
GGCACGCTCGATCCCATGGCCACCGGCCTGCTGGTCATGCTGATTGGCAAGGCCACCCGCATTTCGCAGTACCTCATCAGCGTCGACAAAATCTATGAAGGCGAAGCCACCCTCGGGGTGGTGACGGATTCGCAGGACGCGCAAGGCGAAGTCATGGAAACCAATCCCGTGCCTGCGCTGACCGAGGCCGGGGTGCGTGAAACGATGAAAACATTTCTGGGCGATCAGTACCAGATGCCACCGATGCATTCGGCCATTAAAATTGGAGGTGTGCCACTCTACAAGATGGCGCGCAAGGGAGAGGAAATTGAACGTGAACCCCGCTTCATCCGCATCGCCTCGTTTGAGCTGACGTCATTCGCGCTGCCAAAACTCACCTTCACGGTTCACTGCACCAAGGGCACCTACGTACGGACGATTGCGCACGATCTCGGAAAGAAACTCGGTTCCGGGGCGCATCTATCTGCCTTGCGGCGCACCGGGAGCGGCAAGTTCACTATTTCCCAGTGCCTGCCGCTTGATCAAATCGAGGCACTGTCCCTGCCGGAAATCGAAAAGCGCCTGATCCCGGTTTACGAAGCGGCGCCTCCTGTGGCGCAGTGAGCGCGTTGCTTCAGTTCGACGGTTTGGAACGTGCGGCGCTGCCCGCGCGCCCGTTGCATCTGGCGATCGGGATGTTTGACGGCGTGCATTTGGGTCACCAGTCCGTGATCGACTCCGCAGTGCACTCCGCCCGGCCCAGCGGCGGGTTGGCTGGAGTGCTGACCTTTTGGCCGCATCCTAGCGCATTGTTCCGACCCGAAAATCCGACGCCGCTCCTAATGCCGGTGGAAATGAAGCGCCGCGTCCTCGGTGGACTGGGGCTGGATTTTTTGATCGAACAGAATTTTTCCCGTGAATTTGCGCGCATTGAGGCAAAGGATTTCGTCCCTTTTTTGCAACGTTGTCTGCCTCGACTCAGTGCCTTGTATGTGGGGGAAAATTTTCGTTTCGGCCGGGGCCGCTTGGGTGATGTGGCCACCTTGATCGAGGAGGCGCGAAAGGTCGGCGTGGCGGTTTTCAGCGCGCCACGGCTCAACCACAACGGCGCCCCGATCAGCAGTTCACGCATCCGCGAGTTGCTGGCCGTCGGTGAAATTACCGAGGCGAATGCTCTCTTGGGCTATTCCTACTTCGCGGAAGGGGTGGTGGAGCGTGGCCGGCAATGGGGCCGCACCATTGGATTTCCGACGCTGAATATCGCTTGGCGACCGGAGCTTAAGCCCCGTTTTGGGGTGTATGCGGTCGAGGTTTGGGACGCGGCCGGTAAATCCTATAAAGGCGTGGCTAACTATGGCTCTCGGCCCACGGTGGAAGCGGCGGGCCAGCCTCTCCTGGAAGTACATTTGTTGGAAGATTCTCCGCTGACGTACGGCGATAAATTGAAAGTCTGCTGGCTCCATTTCCTTCGCCCGGAGAGCAAGTTCGGGGGGCTGGATGACTTGCGCGGGCAGATCGCCCTCGACGCCGAAAACGCCCGCCGGATTTTCTCGAAATAATGTCGACGGTTAGTTTCCAAAGGACGCTTGACTTGCCTAAGTCGGAATCTACGTTTCGCGCTCTTTCCCGAATAACGGGGTGGTAGCTCAGTTGGTTAGAGCGTCTGCCTGTCACGCAGAAGGTCGCGAGTTCGAGTCTCGTCCATCCCGCCAGTTTTAAATCCGCTCTCTGCCAAGAGGCGGATTTTTTGCGTAAAAGATGTATCGCTGAGCGGTGGAGGCACGTGGGTTCGTTCGCTGGGGCACGATTCTTTTAGGCTTTCGCTTGGCGGGCTCGCTCGCTGAGGATATCCGGGCTTTGCCGTTCATGACTCCGACCAGCCAACCGACTGTTTCCCGCCTGATGAAATGCCGTGACCGGCAGATCCTGATCGGCGACGAGCCGTTGATGGTCGGAATTCTGAACATCACTCCCGATTCCTTTTTCGACGGCGGAAAGTTTGCCGCGCCTGAAATGGCCTTGCGGCAGGCCGAACGCTTGCTCGCAGAAGGCGCCGCCATGATTGATGTGGGCGGACAATCGACCCGCCCGGGTCATCAGGAAATTTCCGAGGGCGAGGAAATCGCCCGGGTCGTCCCCGTGATCGAATTGCTTTCCCGTCTGCCAGTGCCTCTTTCCATTGATACCTACAAACCGGCGGTCGCTCGCGCGGCCTTGGCTGCCGGCGCGCATCTGGTCAACGACGTTCACGGGCTCCAGCGGACTCCGGAGATGGCCTTAGTCGTGGCCGAGTTCGACAGCGCGGTGATCGTGATGCATCAGGAGGCCGAGTTTGAGAAAAAAGCCGGCGATACGATCGAAAGCATTAGGGCGTTTTTCCAACGCTCACTCGAAATCGCCACTCGCGCTGGGATCCCGGCGGACCGCATCATTCTCGATCCTGGCATCGGCTTCACCAAAACGTCTCCGCAAAATTTGGAGATTCTCGCGCGGCTGGGCGAGTTGCGCAGTTTGGGCTGCCCGCTCCTGCTGGGTGCATCCAGGAAATCCGTCATCAGCCATGTGCTAGCCCTCCCGCCGGAAGATCGCCTGGAAGGAACCTTGGCGATCACCGCCCTGGCGGTTTGGCAGGGAGTTGAATTTTTCCGCGTGCATGATGTGCGCGACAATCTGCGGGCGGCGAAAGTCGCCCGCGCCATCCGCCGGTTTTCAGCTGTATGAATGGACGAATTCATCTCAAGAACATGACCTTTTATGGTTATCACGGGCACCTCGCGGAGGAAAATGCGCTCGGCCAGCGTTTCCTGATCGATCTGGTGCTGGGGATGGATATTGCCGAAGCGGCCCGCACTGACGATCTGCGCGCGACAGTTGACTACGTGAAGGTATTTGAAATCTGCCGCGAGGTCGTCGAACGCGACCGGGTCAAACTGATCGAGACTCTCGCCAACCATATCATTGACCGCATTCTCGAGCGCTGTCCCCGGGTGAATTACGTTGAAATCGTGATCAAGAAGCCGTCGGTGCCGATGCCGGGCGTGCTCGATTACGTCGCGATCGAGACGAGTAAAACCCGTGCATAAGGCTTACCTCGGACTGGGTGGAAATCTCGGTGACCGGCGCTGGCACCTGGCCGAAGCCGTGCGGCGCCTGCACTCCCCACCGCAGCTTCAGGTGCGCGCGAGTTCGTCGGTCTATGAGTCTGTCGCCGTCGGCAACACGGTGCAGCCGGACTTTCTGAATCTGGTGGTGCAAGTGGAGACGACCTATTCGCCAAAGGAATTGCTCGCTGAGGGTCTGCGCATTGAGACGGAGCTGGGGCGTGTGCGGCGGGAGCGCTGGGGGCCGCGGACCGTCGATATCGACGTGCTGCTGTATGATGGAATGTCACTCGTTGACGACGCACTGACCCTGCCGCATCCTCGCATGAAGGAACGAAGTTTCGTGCTGATTCCACTGGCTGAAATCGCCCCGGATTTGCTGATCGGCACTGAATCAGTTCAAGCGCTTGCCATTAAGCTCGATCAAACTGGTTTGCGGAAGGTGGACTGCTTGGAATGGTCCACTAGTGAGACGAGAAAATAAAATGCGATGCTGATTCAGCCCATCAACTGTGCGATGAGCGCCGAAGTGCTGTTTGGGGTGTTGTGTGACCGGCCCCACAGTTTCTTTCTGGACAGTGCTCTGTCGGCGGATGGCTTGGGCAGTTACTCGTTCATTGGTCTTGAACCGTTCCTGATTTTTCAGGCGAGCGGGGATGCGATCACCCTCACACGCGCCGATCAGACTGAGATCCGGCACGGCGATCCATTGATGGAATTGCGCCGGCTGTTTAATCGCTATCGTGCGCCGGGGGTGGCATCGCTGCCGTTCGCGGGTGGGGCCGTGGGCTATTTCTCCTATGAGTTTGGTCTTCGTTTCGAAAACATCGCCCGCACCAGTCCGGACGATCTGTCGGTACCGGAGGTCGAGTTTGGATTCTACGATGGGGTGCTCGCGTTTGAGGCAAAGACGGGAAACGTGTTTGCCGTCGCCAATCCAGTGAATGGCTCAGATGCGCGAAGCATCGTGGCACGACTGGAAACTATCGTCCGCGATGCCGTGGCGCAGGGTGCGGGCCCATCGCGGGATCGTCCGGTTGAAGTGTCGATCAGCAAAGTCCCGCGCGCAAATTTCACGAAGGAAGGCTATCTTCGGGCGATTGCACGCATCAAAGAATACATTGAGGCAGGCGACGTTTATCAGGTAAACTTGAGTCAGCGATTTGAGGCACCGCTGTCGTGTCATCCGTACGAACTTTATCGGCGGCTGCGACAACGCAGCCCGGCACCCTTTTCGAGTTATCTCAATTTTGGCGGGCGCCAGGTGATCAGCAGTTCGCCGGAACGTTTTCTCCGGTTGCAAGAGGGGCGGGTTGAAACGCGTCCGATCAAGGGCACTCGCCCCCGAGGCCGAAATGCGCAGGAGGATGCCAAGTTGAGCCGTGAGCTTTTGGCCAGCGAAAAGGATCGCGCGGAGCTGCTCATGATTGTCGATCTGGAGCGCAATGATCTCGGTCGCGTATGCGAGATCGGCTCGATCCGGGTCGATGAAATGTACCGCTTGGAAACTCATCCCACCGTTTTTCATTTGGTCGCCTCGGTCTCGGGCAAACTACCCCCGCAGGCAGATGTGTTTGATTGCTTCCGGGCGGCGTTTCCGGGCGGCTCAATCACTGGTGCGCCAAAGATCCGGGCCATGCAGATCATCGACGAGTTGGAGCCGCACCGTCGCCACATCTACACCGGTGCCATCGGCTATCTCGGCTTCAATGGAAACTGCGATCTCAACATCGCCATCCGGACGATCCAGTGTATCGGGGGCCGGGCCTGCTATCACGTGGGTGGTGGGATTGTCTGGGATTCCGACCCGGAAAGCGAGTATCAGGAAACGCTCGACAAAGGCCGGGCGATGCACGGCGCTCTGAGCGGACAAACTTGATTTTACCCCTGTGCCCATGCCCACGCCCCGCCGCGAGATTATTTTGAATGGAGAATTGATTTTCGCCGATGCGGCGCACGTTTCCCCGTTGAGCGACGGATTCATGTATGGGCTCGGTTTGTTTGAGACGCTCAAAGTCATGGACGGGATGCCGGTGTTTTTTTCGGAACACTTTGAGCGATTGCAGCGTGGCGCGGGGGAGCTTGGCCTGCCTTTTTCGATGTCACTGGATGAGCTGCGAACACGCAGCCTGCAATGTATCACAGCCAA
>JANYDX010000051.1 GCA_025363395.1 Verrucomicrobiota bacterium | reverse complement strand
ACACGGCCCGGCCTACGCTCTACGGGTTGGAGATGCATCTGGACACCATGTACAAGGAGATTGCCACGTATAAGCCGCATGTCGTGATCATTGATCCCATCACCAGCCTGATGGATTTGGGCACCGACTCCGAAGGCAAGGGAATGGTGACGCGGCTGATCGACTATTTGAAGGCCCGCCAGGTCACCTCGCTCTTCACCAGTCTCACCCAGGGTGGCAAGGCGCCCCAGGAAAGCGAAGCCGCCATGTCTTCGCTCATGGACGCTTGGGTTTTGTTGCAAGATTATGAGGGCAACGGCGAACGCAACCGGGTGCTTTACGTGCTAAAGGCGCGCGGCATGAAGCACTCGAATCAAATCCGCGAGTTCCTGATTTCGGACCACGGCATTGATGTCGTCGACGCCTATATTGGCGCGAGCGGCGTGTTGACGGGCTCCGCCCGCGCGGCGCAAAACGCCCTCGAAAAAGCCGCCCTGCTCTCGGGTCAGCAGGAAGCCGCGCAGCTCAGGCGCGAAGTGGAGCGCAAACGTGCGGCGCTCGAACGGCAAATCGGCGATTTGCGCGCCGATTACGAATCCGAGGCCGCGGAACTGCGGCGCATAGCCGAGCAGGTCGGCACGAGCACACTGCTTTTGACCACGGAGCGCGCGGCTTCCGGCCTCCTGCGCCAGGCAGATCTCAAGGTAGCTGCGATCGCGCCGGGCAAATCCAAACCGGGGAGGAATAACCGATGAAAACCAAAACACTGACCCGCCCGGCCTCCGCGCGCCGGGCAAACAGGCTCTGGCGACTGCGGCTGTACGTGACCGGCCAGTCGGTCAAATCGCTGACGGCATTGGCGAACCTCAGGAAGATTTGTGAGACCCACCTGAAAGGGCGCTACCGCATTGAGGTGGTTGATTTGCTGAAGCATCCCCAGTTAGCCAAGCGCGACCAAATTCTGGCCGTGCCCACCGTGGTGCGCAAATTACCCCAGCCCGTGCGAACCATCATTGGCAACCTTTCCGATACTGAGCGCGTACTGGTCGGCTTGGAATTGCGGCATGCGGCCTAACCGAGACGAATACTGTGAAAACAAAACGCTCCCTCCGCCCGCGGGTGAAACCCAACCTCGTGAAATCCCTGGCGAAAAAGCCCGGGGGTAAATACATTTTGCGCTTGTTTGTCGCCGGGGCTACCACCCGTTCAAACCAGGCGGTGGTGCGGGTCCAAGCCCTTTGCGAAGCCGAATTGAAAGGACGCTGCACCCTGGAAGTAATCGATATTTATCAACAGCCCGCGATGGCGCGAGCCAACCAGATCGTCGCGACCCCCACGCTCATCAAGGAATTTCCCCGCCCGGTCAGCCGTTTTATTGGCAACCTCACCAATCTCTCCGGCCTTTTCGCCGAACTCGACCTGATCGCCAAAGATAAAGTCGCCATTTGAAAACCGTCCGGAAGAAAAGCACCGCCCGACCCTCGCCGGCGCGTTTGTCGGGCCGAAGCCCGCCCCGCCCCATCGCCATCGGGGCGGGCGGGGCGAAGTTCGGTGAACTCGTGAAACTTCGGGTCCGTCTCGCTGAAGCCGACGAGACACTCCGCGCCATCCGCAGTGGCGAAGTGGATGCCGTCATGGGCATAGGCAAACAAGGCGCACAGGTTTTCACCCTGGAAGGCGCCGGCCACGCCTACCGCATGCTCATCGAATCCATGAACGAAGGGGCGCTGACGCTGACGGGCGACAAGATGATTCTTTACGCCAACCACTGTTTCGCCCGGATGGTCAAATGCCCGTTGGAGCAGGTCACGGGCAATTCCTTTTTCCGTTTTCTTGCCCTCGCTGACCAGACAACGCTCCGCTCGCGGATGAAACAGGCGGCCAAAGCCGGTGACAAAATCCAGTTGCTGTTAAAAATTAGCGATGGTTCGCGCTTGCCCGTGCAAATTTCCGTCCGGGAATTGGTGAAGGATAGTTCCAACCGCGTTGTCATCGGCATGGTGGTGACAGACATGACCGAGTCCCGGCGCACTGAGGAAGAACTTCGGGCTCTGACGCAGCGCGTCGTACAAGTGCAGGAAGCCGAGCGCGGGCGCGTGGCGCTCGAGTTGCACGATCACATCACCCAGCTGCTCTGCGCCGTCGTTTTTCGCAGTCAGGCGCTGGTGGGCAAACTTTCCGCACGCAACGAGCCGGCGAAAAAAGAGGCATTGGAACTCCGTGAGTTGCTGGGCCAGGCGGCCGATGAAGTGGAGCGCATCTCGCGCAATCTGCGCCCCAGTGTCTTGGATCAGCTGGGTCTGGACGCCGTGCTGCGTGAAACCTGCACTGAGTTCGCGCAACGAACGGGCGTGACCGTCCAGTTGGAGTGTGTGCCATTGGCGGAGCGTATGGCGGCAGACACGGAGTTGACGCTCTACCGCATCCTTCAGGAAGCCTTGAAAAACGTGGAGCAGCACGCGCGTGCCCGCCAGGTGATCGTGAGCCTGACTCGGCCGGGTGGGTTTGTGCAGTTGACGATCAGGGATGACGGGATCGGCTTCGCTCCGGATCGCCGCGCCACGGGACGAAAAGGGAGGGCCGGTCTGGGTCTGCTCAGCATTCGCGAGCGAGCCACCTATGTGCGGGGGATGCTCACGGTCAAATCGGTCCGTCGCGCCGGCACCGAGATCGAGGTGCGCATTCCCGTGGGGGAAAATTCTGCGGGCAAGAGCAACCCGCCGCATTGAAGATAGAAACGCTCGGTAGTCGCGGGCTTTTTCCGCTCAGGCTTTCCACCGAACCAATTGCCTCAACCGCATTGCGGCGGCAAATCAGTCACGGAGGTGTGCGATCAGAACGAGCGGGCCCACTCACGCAAACAACCATACGAGATGGTTTCGTAGTGCTTTATTCTCAATGGGTGCAGTACCCCGAAGCTTGCTCCGGCTTGGTTCGGTGTGGGCAGGGTGTGATCACCCCGCGAGGCATGCGCCGCGAAACCTGAAATCGGCGGGGTGATGTCACCTCCACAAAATCCGCCATCAAACGTGACACCTTCCTCGGCAAGTTCCACGGTGGTGACAAAAGTCTTTTCGTTCTCGATGACTTGGTCCTGCACGGTGTTTTCGATGGTTTTCATAAAGTTAACCCGGTTTCGGGCTCACCATTGATCTTTTTGAATCGACGCTTGGTAAGTAACTACCTCGATCCGAGAAAGCTGGATCCCGAATTTTTATTCGGGATCCAGCGGGCAAAACTAACTATTTAGGAAGAGAAATGAAACCCGGTGGACTCAGTTCCAATAACCTTCGTAGAAACGGATGGCGCCATTCTCGGGCTGCCAGCGCGGATTGACCCAGGTGGCGCCACTGTGTGGTGGCACTTCCCAATGACCCGCCATCCACGCGTAGCGGTTATTCTGCCAAGTCCAATAGCCGCCAACCCACACGTGTTGGGAGGAAGGACGCTCTGGCACAGCTTCCGGCTGCGGGGCGGGCGGGGCTTGCGTCACGATGTAACTGTTGCCGCCCGCGGAAACCAACGTGGCTTGTTGCGGCTGGCTGACGACCACCTGCTGTGGTTGCGAAGGGTACACGGGTTGAGCGGCGGTCGCCGTGGCAGTTGGCGCCGGTGGTGGCGGTGCGGTGACGAGATGCGATTCTGGTTCCGACGCGCAGCCGGCGAAGAAGCCGAGCGCGCTACAAATGGCGAACAGGGAGGGGACTTTGGTTGTATTCATTTTTTGGTTGGGGGAAAATTCCGGGTGTGCTGTAACTTCAGGCTTTGAAGGCTTCGTTGACTGCTTGCTCGATTTCTTCGCGTGTGTTGCCGACGCGTTTCTGGATGCGCCCGATCAATTCGTCTTCGCGCCCGTGTTCATAAGTGAGGTCGTTGTCGGTGAGCTGCCCATATTTCTGTTTTAGCTTTCCTTTGGCGACGTTCCAGTCGCCCTTGAGTGCTAATTTATTCATATGGGTGGATGAGTTTGCCCTAATTGCCGACGCGGACGAATTAGTAGCTTACTAATTCTACAGACCGGACAAGCGTGGTCCGGTTCTCATAAATGTGATGGCTGAGTTTGATCAGCCATTATTCACCGGGCGGACGGTACTATTATTCGGGTAACACCCCATTTTCTCTGAAAGCGTCATGAGGTAGGTTCGTACGCTGCATTCGTCTTTAATCTCACTCCCCGATTCAGCGAAACCCGGATCACACAGTTATGAAAACAATTCTTCGTTCCTCCCTTCTTTTGCTCTGTTCGACCGCTCTGTGCCTGAGCGCATTCGCATTGGACCAAGCGGAACTCTCCGAGAGCACGCCGGTGATAACTCCTGCTCCCAGTGAAACCATGGACCGTATGAAAGACGCGACTTTCGAGCAGCGCGATGAGTTTGCCCTCATGGTGAAAAACGTGGGTGCGCAGTCCGACACTGCCGTTGCTGAATTAAATACCGGCTATGCTGAGATGCTCGCCTCTCCGGCCCGCCGCGCGGCAATGGACGCGCTCAAAAAAGCCGCCGCCAATTTCAAGGAGAAGGCCGCGGCACTCGACAATGTGAGCGCGGATACTTGGGAGACGGTCAAATCGAACATCGTCACGGCCTCGGGAAATTTGGAATCTGCGCTCGCCAAGGCCCGGACGCTCAAGGCTTGAAGACATTCACTCGCCGCTGATAGGCGGTGGGAAGTTTTTGGCATCACAACGTGATCGGCATCACTCCCTGAGAATACACCTGTCCTCGGGGAGCCGCGGTGGAGCAGTGCCCCACAATGCTTCGGTCTCCATGGAGGCGTGCGGGGTTTGAGAAACCGGAAAAAGCTCGGCGACTCCGGGCGCGGTGATTCTCGGTAGGTTTTGTTTTTTCGCGATCTGGACCCGCATTCCGCTGCGATTCGGTCGCCGCCCTTCTGCCCGGGTCATGTCACCGTTGGGCACATCGCTCGTTCGCGTTCCGCCTGCTCTGAATATGCGCCTTGAACGGCGAGACGGTTGCATCTGGCGCGGTGCTGGAGTGCCTCCTGCGCCGCGGGGCGGTTCGCTGCGGAACCCCTCCACGTTTTCATCGCCGCATCCTGCAGCGCCCGCCCGAAGGAAAAACTCAGCTTCCACGGGGCGGCAGCACCCTGGCAGATGACATTCAATCGCTCCGTTGCTGCGATGTCGCTCTGGCCACCCGAAAGAAATACAATTCCTGGAACTGCGGCCGGCACCGTTCGCCGCAAGCAGCGGAGAGTGGCCTCAGCCACGCTCGCGGTGGAGGCTTGCTGTGGACAATCTTGGCCCGGCAGAACCATCCCGGTCTTCAACAGCATTCCTTCGAGCACCACCCGCTGCCGGGCAAGGGCCGCAAACACGCTTCGTAGAGTGTTGGTTGTGACCTCCTCGCTGCGGGCGAGGGAGTGGGTGCCGTCCATCAGGACCTCCGGCTCCACGATCGGCACCAGTCCAGCCTCCTGACTCAGAGCAGCGAACAGCGCGAGCAATTGGGCGTTGGCCTCCAGAGATGCTACTGTGGGCCTGCTGTCGTCCACGGTGATCACGGCCCGCCACTTCGTGAACCGGGCGCCCAATCCCCGGTATATTTCCAGTTTTTCGCGGAGTCCGTCGAGGCCTTGGGTGATCTTTTCTCCTGTGAATCCCGGCAGGTTGATCGTGCCTGCGTCCACTTTGATCCC
>JANYDX010000042.1 GCA_025363395.1 Verrucomicrobiota bacterium | reverse complement strand
AGCGCCTTTCACTGGTTCGCGAGATTTCATCGGTGCTGCCTAACGCTACAGATCAACAACGCCCGGCGAGCGGGCAGACCTAATTTTTGTGGTACAGGGCCATGTGAAGTGGACCCCAAAAACTGGACAGGTCGGATCGATAACCCAACCATCGAAAACCGATCCCCATGTCCAAAAAACGACGGCAGCATAATCCCGAGTTCAAAGCAAAAGTAGCGCTGGAGGCCCTGAAGGGCATCGAGCCGATTCAGGCCCTCGCGGCCAAGTATAAAATCCACCCGACGCAAATCACCCAATGGAAGCAGGAGCTGTTGGCCCAGTTGCCGGGCGTCTTCGCCCGGAAGGGGGTGCCCGATCCGGCGGAAACGGAGGCCCGAGAAGCGCGCCTCTTTCAGAAGATTGGCCAACTCGAAGTCGAACTCGACTGGCTTAAAAAAAAATCTGCGGAGCTCAATGGCTGAACGCCGCAAGATGATCGAACCAGAACAGCCCAAGCTCTCGACGGCGCGGCAATGCCGGTTGCTCGGCCTGCCGCGCTCGAGTTATTACCACTGCCCGAAACCCAAGCCGGTGGCGGACCTGGCGCTGATGCGAGTAATCGATGAAGTCTATCTGGCCCAGCCGGTGTTCGGCTCCCGGCAGATGACCCGCTGGTTGCGCCGCCAGGGCTACGAGATCAACCGCAAGCGCGTCCGCCGCCTGATGCGGCTCATGGGGCTGGAAGCGCTCTATCCCAAGCCCAATCTGTCGCGGCCTCGACCTGGTCAGCAGACCTATCCGTATCTGCTGCGACACTTGGCTGTCACGCGGCCCAATCAAGTTTGGGCCACGGACATCACCTACGTGCCCATCGTCGGCGGCTTCATCTATCTTTGCGCTGTGATCGATTGGTACAGTCGGGCCGTCCTCGCGTGGGAACTGTCGAACACCCTCGACGCCGGCTTCTGTGTCCGGACGGTGCAACGAGCGCTGGGAAAGTGCGGCCCGCCGGAAATTTTCAACACCGACCAGGGTTGCCAGTTCACCTCGGCGGAATTCACCCAGCCCCTCCTCGCCCGCGGCGTGAAGCTCTCGATGGACGGCAAGGGCCGGTGTCTCGACAATGTCTTCGTCGAACGGCTCTGGCGCACGGTCAAACACGACGAGATCTACCTGCGCAGCTACGGCGACCTGACCGAAGCCACCACCTGCCTCACCGCCTTCTTCCGCTTCTACAACGAACGCCGGCCGCACAGCGCCCACGATCGCCCGGACGGGCAGCACTTCACCCCCATGGAAGTCTATCGCCGCGATCTCGCGCAACCACTCAGCGCTTGAACTCTCCGCGTTCATCCTTAAACAACCCAGTCAGGGCGGGGGAAGGGCTTCGCCCCATAAGCGCTAACTTGTTTTCGCGAAGATTTGCGTTTGGAGCATTCGTCGTCGTGGAGACTCGGCCAGCTGTGCGCTGATTTCTGGCCACCGGGTGAGCATATCGCGTAACGAAAAATCGGGCATGATGGCGCGAAGCACTTGGTGGAGAGCGAACGCAAATTCACGCCACTGACTTGGGTGTCGATTGCAGATTGTAGCCCCAGGGGGAAAAAGCGCGGGCGTGCGCGATGAGTTTTTCCGTCAACAAGGCGACGAATAATTTTCCGTAAAGCCACGCCTGGGAGCTCTCGTCGTCGTATTTCGGCAGGTGACCCAATTGCGCGAGTTGCTTGAAGCGCTTGAAAAGCAACTCCACCTGCCAGCGGAAGCGATAGTATTCCAGCACCGTTTCGGTGGGAAAATCTTTTGCCGGGAACGTCGTCAACACCATGACGAACTGGGCATAGCGCTCGGTTTGCGGCGCGAGCGTGTGCTGATCCTTGCTGGCCTCGCGCCGCAGTTTTTTCAGCGCCACCTTGATCGCGGCCTCGCTTTTTCGAATCAGGCACAGCCGTGCGGGTAAAGCCTTGGCGCCGTCCAGCGGGAGCTGGACGGGCCATTCTCGAATCTGCCCGGTCTTGGTCACGCCCGTCAGGCGCGTCAGCAGCGGGAAAGCTTTGCCGGTCTCGGTTTCCAATCGCATGGCGCTAGGATTGAGTCGAACCAGCGTCACCGCGCCTTGCGCTGCCGCATAATGAAAATCTTTCGCTCGGCAATAACCGCGGTCGGCCAGCACATGGTCGCCGGCTTGCAGTGGATATTGGGACAACGATTCGCCGGTTCCTTTCCCGTCGGTGGAGGTAAGTTTGAAGTAGTCACAGTTCAGCCCGGGCCACCGTAAACTATAGTGAATCCGCCATTGGCTACCGGTCTGGCCGGGTTCCTTCACCACGGTCGAATCCACCAAACGAAACGCGGGCGTGTGGCCCGGCGCCGGCCCCAGTTGCCGCTCCGCAAACAACGCGTCGCACAAGGCGTGCAGCCAGTCTTTGCTTTTGCGCAGTCGCTTGAGCAGCGAGACATCGGTGAGATCCGCCAACTCAGCTTGCCGGGCTCGCGTCGCCGTCTCTCGCAGCGAGTGGCCACAGCCAAGATGCAGCAACAACACGCGCAAATATCTTTCTGGCGACTTGTCCTGGCGTAGCCCTTTCAGCGCAGCGGTCTCTTCCGCCAGCTCGGTCCACCGCGCCGGAAAAAACGTGGTGAGCAACTTCCAATCCTCCTCTGCGGCATTCGGCTTTTGCATGAGCCAGCCTGTCCCCCAGCGGCAAGAGGGTCAATAAACAAGTTAGCGCTTATGGGG
>JANYDX010000544.1 GCA_025363395.1 Verrucomicrobiota bacterium | reverse complement strand
CCTCCTTCCTCGCCACGGCCACGCTGTTTGCGATTGTTCCCGCCATCCGCCGCCGCGTCGACGCCGTGTTGGAGCAGCGTATTCTCGGGAGCCGGTTGCCCGACCGGGCTTTGTTGCGCGGGCTTGTGACCCGGATCAATTCCGCGGCCGATGAACCCGCGATGTTTGCCGAGGTGGTGAGATCGCTTTCCGAGGCGCTGGCGGTGCGCGATGTCGCCGTCTATACGCGCTCGGAGTTCGAAACAAATTTCTCCCTGCGCAGCCGGAGTGGTGAGGTCGCGCAGGACAATCCAGGCTTTCCGGACAAATCCCGGCTCGTGCTCATTCTCCAACAAATTCAGCACAGCATTATTCTGGATGAAACAGTCCATACCGCCACGTCCGACTCCCGCAGCTATTTTATTGATCTCCGGCGCGGGAAACGAATCGAGGTGTTGGTCCCGGTGATTGGAGACACCCTGTTTTACGGCTTCATCACGCTCGGCGCGCGCGCCGACCACGCGCTCTACAATGACGTGGACGTGTCCCTCCTCGATGCGATTGGCCTCCAGATCGGCCTGAACCTCCGCGCCCGGCAGCTGGAAAGACGCGCCAGCCAGACCGAAAAACTGATCTCACTCGGTACGCTCGCCGCCGGACTCGCGCATGAATTGCGCAATCCGCTCGTTTCCATCCAGACTTTCTCGGCGTTGCTCAAGGAGCGCGGCACCGATCTGGATTTTCAGCACGAGTTCAGCGCCGTGGTCCAGCGCGATGTCAACCGAATCGCCAGCATCGTGGAAAACGTGGCTGCTTTTGCCGAAAGCAACCGGGTTCAGATGTCAGTCGTCAATCTGTCGGAGGTCCTGACCGCGGTGGCCGAAATCGTGCGGCCGGAGCTGCAACGCACTGGGATTGCGCTCGAGCTGCCCGTGAGCGAGGCTCCGCGGGTGACGGCGAATTACAGCCAGCTGCTGCAGGTGTTTCTCAATCTGGCGCAGAATGCGATGCAGGCGATGGAAGGCCAGCCGGCCGGCCGTCTCGTGATCGCGTTTGAAGTTCAACCACCTCCGCTGCAACCGTTGCTCTGCGTGAGCCTGACGGACAATGGGCCCGGCATCGAGCCGGCCATTCTCCCTCATATCTTTGATCCGTTTACGACGACCAAGGCCACCGGAGTCCGGCGAGGCAAGCACGGGATGGGTCTGGGTCTCGCCATCGTCAAGCGCATCGTCCAGCACCACCACGGTGAGATTAATGTGATCAGCACTCCCGGTCAGGGGACGACGTTCCGGGTGTACCTCCCTCCGGTCACCTGACCCGATGAGCTCGCTGTCCACCTCGCTCGCCCTGCCGGCTCCCACGGCCATTCGCGCCCTCGCCCGCGCTTTTGGTGCATTCCATGAATTCGACAATTTCGTGCAAGGATTGCAGAAGGCATTGGATCACACCGGGCATTTCGACCGGCTGACAATTCAAATGGACGGAGCAATTCTGGAAACTCCAGCGCGGTTTTTTCCGGGTGCGCTGACCATCCCGCTCGGCGGTGAGCGGGGCCCGTTAGGTTCATTGCACGTTGGTTCGGGCAAACGGCAGCGGCAATTCGGGCCGGAGGATTTGCATTTGATGGCGGGTCTGGCGGATTTTCTTTCGGCGGTTTTGACGCAGGCGGCGAATATGCAGGACCTTGTCCGCAGCCGGGATTTGCTCCGGTTGCTGTTGAATCAGGCGCCGGTGGGTATTGCCGCCTACGACTCCAAGCGGCGGCTGGTGGTCGCCAACGAACTTGCCACCCGCTGGATTGGCGAGACGGTTCTGCCCTTCGATGATCTTGAAAAAAGCGGCGGCGGATTTCATCTCCGCGCCAGTGGGAAATTGATTTATGGAGAAGCGCGCCGCAGCGCGGAGGATGCGAACGGTTCGTGGATTGTCGCCTTGCATGACCTGACGCCGGAACAGGCGCGGCTGCTTGAACAACTGCAGTGCGAAACCTACCGAATGCTGGCCCACGGCGGCCGCCTGGGCTTTGCCCTGATCGAGGGAGCGCACTTGCGCGAAGGCGTGTTGCGCCGGCTGGCAGCGTTGCGTCCGGCCTTGCTCACCGGGGAGATTGCGGGCCCGTACGATGCGCACCGGATCGGGGTGCTGTTCCCGGGGCTGGGTGGACTGGCGCTGCGCGCGCGACTGCGCAAATTGCGGGGGATTTTCGCGGACACCAACGGCCTGCGGGTGGGCTATGCCGAACTGGGTCGCGACGGCCGCACTCCGGAGCTGCTGCTCGCGGCCGCGTTGCAGAATCAAGGCGCCTACGACGATCTGTTGCGTCCCGCGCTCTTGGTGCACGATGACAGTGCCGCCGTGGCGGATGCATTTTCTATGGTGCTCGGCCGGGAATTCCGGGTCGTGAAAAGCACGTCGCCGGAGCGCACCCGTGAGCTGCTCAGCCGGGAAACATTTGAAGGCTTCGCTACAGAGCTGGAGCTGCGCAACGGGGTGAGCGGCGTGGAGCTGGTGCGCTTTGCCCGCGAAAAGCAGCCGGGCATCCGGCCGTTTTTCACGACAGTCCAGCGGGCTCCCTACGGATTGCCGGCGGGTGCGACGGAGGCTGACGCCCTCGTGTTGGAAAAACCGTTCGACATCGCCGCGCTCACCCGGCTGATGCGGGCGAAGCTGGTGGATTAACTGGCGGCCACGCCGCGCTGAAACAGCTCGGTGATGATGTCTTCCAACGGCACGTCCTGAATGGTGATGTCGTCCACGGCGCCATGGCCGAGGATTTGTTGAAAGACGCCGGTGACATGTTCGCTGGGCACATGCAGCAGGATTTCGCCGTCGTCGGAGACCTTGACCGTGCCGTGCAATGGCTGCCAGCCGGCGGAAAACGAGTTGTTCTCGGTGCCACCCAGGCCGGGCCGGGGTTTGAACTTGATGATGCGCTGGCGGGCGCCGGCCCCGGCGATGCGGTCCAGGTTGCCGTCATAGATTTTTTTGCCGTGGTCGATGACGATGACGCGTTCGCACAGTTGCGAGATGTCCGCCATGTAGTGGCTCGTGAGCAGGATGGTGGTCTTGTAGCGGCGGTTGTAGTCGCGCAGGAATTCGCGCACGGACTTTTGGGAAATCACGTCGAGTCCGATCGTGGGTTCATCGAGAAAAAGCACGCGTGGTCGGTGCAGCAGCGCGGCAATCAACTCCATCTTCATGCGTTCACCGAGCGAGAGTTCGCGCACCATCACGTTGAGCTTGGGGGCCACGGCGAGCAGGGTGACGAGTTCGTCGAGGGTGGTCTTAAATTGGTCGGCCGGCAGACCGTAGATCGCGCGCAGCAGGTGAAATGACTCGATGGCGGGCAGGTCCCACCACAGCTGGTTTTTCTGGCCGAGCACGAGTGCGAACAGGCGGCGGTAGGCGTTTTCCCGTTTGGTCGGGTCGTAGCCGGCGACGCGCGCGGTGCCACTGGTCGGATAGATCAGACCGGAGAGCATCTTGAGCGTCGTCGTCTTGCCGGCGCCATTGGGTCCGAGAAAGCCGACAAATTCCCCTTCCTTGATGCTGAAGCTGATGTTGTCGGCCGCTTTCGTCTCCTCGAACTCACGCCGGAACAGACCTTTTACCCCACCCCAGAAACCGGGCTTTTTCTTGTAGGTGCGAAAGACACGGGTGAGATTTTCGACTTCGATCATGGAGGCCGGGAAATCAACACGGTTTGATCGTGAACGCAATGGCGTCCTGCCGGCTGCGTCAGCCTCGTTCAGGTGGCGGAGGGAGTGTGACTGCTATGATATTTGCCCAGCACCGTTTTAACCTGGTCCGGTCGGAGCGGTTTGGTAATGTAGTCATCCATGCCGGCGGCGAGGCAGAGTTCACGGTCGCCGGTCATCGCATTGGCGGTCATGGCGACGATGTGGATCTCGCGGGCATAACCGGGTTCGCCGGCGGCCTGGGCCTTGCGGATCTGTTGGGTGGCTTCGAGCCCGTCCATCACGGGCATTTGAATGTCCATCAGGACCAATTGGTACGCGCGTTGCCCGACGGCGGCGAACGCTTCCTTTCCGTTGGTGACGAGGTCGGCATGATAACCGAGGTTCTTCAGGTATTTCATCGCCACTTTCTGGTTAACCGGGTTGTCCTCGGCCACAAGGATGAGCGTCGGTGCCGTGACAGCTGCGGCTTGGGTCATCGCCGGGGGCGACTCCGAGGTGATGGGAGCGCCGAGGGCTTCGAGGATCAGGGCGTGCAGCCGGGCGGACGTGATGGGTTTGCGCTCGCAGGCGGCGAGGCCGGCGGCAACCATTTCCTGCGGCGCCAGCCGTTCGCCGGTTGAACCCAGCAGGATCAGAACGGGGCGGCCCAGGGCGGGATCGCCGGTGATGAGGCGCGCCAGATCGATTCCGTTCATCCCGGGCATTTGCTGGTCGAGCAAAGCGAGTTCGTAAGGCTGCCCGTGGGCGGCGGCCCGGCGGAGTTCGTGGATTGCGGAACTGGCACTGTCGAAACTTTGGGCGTCGGCTTCCCACCGGTGGAGCAGGTGGCCGAGAAATTTCCGGTTGGTCTCGCTGTCATCGACGATGAGAATGCGCCGGCCCTTCAGCGGGTCGGCGGTCTCGCCCGGGGTCGGTGGAGCGGGGTCGGCGATCCCAAACTCCACCTCAAACCAGAAGGTGGAGCCCGCCTGGGGTGAGCTGATCACCCCGATTTCTCCGTGCATCAATTCAACCAGCCGCCGGCAGATGGCGAGGCCGAGCCCCGTGCCCCCGAATTTGCGCGTGGTTGAACTGTCGGCCTGGACGAAGCGTTGGAAAAGATTTTTCTGCACGGCAGGGTCGATGCCGATGCCGGTGTCCCGGATTTCAAAGCGGAGGCGGACGCCTCCGCTTGTGGTCCTGACCAGGGCCGTGCGCAGGAGCACCTCGCCGCTGGTGGTAAATTTGATCGCGTTGCTGAGCAGATTGAGCACCACTTGGCGCAGCCGCACATGGTCGCCCCGGACGCGGGGCGGGGTACCGGGCATGAGGGCGAGGGTCAGATCAAGGCCTTTGGCGTGCGCCGACTCGGCCTGCAGGGCGAGGGCGCGTCCGAGCTGTTCCTCCAGATCAAAATCGAGGGTCTCCAGCGTCAGGAGGCCGGCCTCGATTTTGGAATAATCCAGAACATCATTCAGGATGGTCAGCAGGCTTTCGCTGCTGTGGATCAGGGTGTCGACGAATTCGCGCTGTTCCGGATTCAGTCCGGTGTTGAGCAGCAGATGACCCATGCCGACGACGCCGTTCATCGGGGTGCGCAGTTCGTGGCTCATGTTGGCCAGAAACGCGCTCTTGGCCCGGTCGGCGGCTTCCGCCGCCTCCTTCGCCAGCTGCATTTCGCTGTTGGCTTTCCCCAGTTCGGCGGTGCGTTCGGTCACGCGTTGTTCGAGTTCGGCGTTGAGGAGGCGGAAGCGTTCCTCGCTCGCGGCCAAGGCCGCCGATTTTTCGAGGGTTTCCTGGATTTGCCCGCCTAGGCGCAGGTTGGTGGCGTTGAGTTCTCCGGTGCGCTGCACCACCACGTTTTCCAGGCGTACTTTTTCCCGGCGCTCAAGGTAGGTGAACAGCCAGATCGAGAAAATCAGTCCGGCCAGGGCGCCGGCCGCATAAAGTGTCCAAGCCACCGGCGTGCGGAACCACGGGGGTTGTACGGTGAAAGCGAGCTGGGTTGGCTTGCCGGGTATTCCGCCCACCAGTGGACGGACGTGAAAGATGTAGTCGCCTTCCTTTAGATCATTAAAAGCGGCGGAACCGACATTCCCGGTCGACACCCATTGGGCGGTGCTGCCCTCCAGCATGACTTCAAAGGTGACGGGACTGCCAAAGGGATTGGCCGGAGCACTGAAATGAACCACAAAGGAATTATCCGAGTAGTTTATCGGGGGCAGGGTGGTGCCGGGGTCAAAGACATGCCGCCGGTTGCCGGTAAATTGCACTAGGTTTATCAACGCTTGAAGCGGGGTTTTCGGTGGCTGGGGCATTTCTGGATCGTAGCGGGTCAACCGGCCTTTGTACCACATCCAGACGATGCCGTTTTGTTCCATCGTGAACTCGCTGGGTTCGAATCCCACCGCCATGGCCGTGGTGGGGGCGGGTTTTTCGGGGCGGAGATCCCGCATGAAAGCACCGCCCCTTGCGGCGAACCAGAGGCGACCCAAGCCATCGAGTGTCGGCCGGCCGCCGGCCAGTGCCAGTTCCGGGTTCTTCCTAAGCATGTCGAAATCCTCGTTGAAGCGATTGGTGGTTTCGTCGAAGAGGAAGTGATGGTTGTTTAAGTTGAAATGGGCGCGCCCTTCCCAGAGGAAAGCCTGGACCCAGCCAACTACGAGTCCGTTCTCCGGTCCGTAGATTTTCAGGACCGGTCGTTCGCCGCTCAGGTCGATTCGGCCCAGCCGGCTCATCCCCAACTCGAGCCAGACGACGCCACGGTTGTCTTCGATGCCATTATAAACATCGCCCAGGTTGGGGTCGGCAATGCGTAGCGCCTGGTAACCGCTGCGGGTTTTTCGCAGCCAGCCGAATTCGCCCTTGGCGGCGTACAAGATGTTTCCATTGCGAGGTGCCGCGATGTCGATGCGTGCGCTGTCGATGCCGGTCGCGATGGGTTCCCAACTCCGGGGTGTCCGGGCAAAGATGCCGAGTTCGGATGAGGCCAGCAAGGTCCCGTCGATCGAAGCAAGAATCGAGACGAAATGACCGGGTGGCGAGTCCACCTCAAATTGGGTTAGGCGGCCCTCGCTATCGTAGCGCCCTCGTTTCACCCGGCCGTCCGATAGGATCCATAGCTTTCCGTCGTGGCGCACCGGTTTTGCATAGGCGATTGCGTCCAGCAGGAGCGGTTCAAAATGGGAGTACGGGGAGGGGAATTCCACGCGGGCGATACCCTCATTCAATACCGCCCAGAGCACGCCAAGGGACGAGTACTTGACCCGTGATACGCGGGCCAGGCGGTGGTCCTGAACGCGGTCGAGGATTTGAATGATCCGCCCGTCGTGATCAAAAAACACGAGTCCGATCGTATCCACGGCCGCGACAAAGAAGCGGTCCCTAATGGCACACAGATCGACGATGCGGTGACCCCCGCCCAGGACCCCGCCGCTTTTGAAAGGACGGGTGATCTTGCCGTCGAAAAGCTGCAGGCCGAAACCATTCGTGCCCACCAGCGACAGTCCCGGCCCAAACGGAACGGAGCAGGTAATGGCTTCATTCGGCAAATGATTGGGCCGAGAGACCTGACTGAACGAATTCTCCGCGGGATTCAGGCGGAAGAGTTCACCCGCGGAGGAATTGCTGACAAAGACATCCTGGTTGTGGGCGAAGACCCGTTCGATCGCGCCGATTTTGCCCACCACCGTTGGCGTCTGGCCCGGCCTCCATTCCACGATGGCTCCCGTGCCGCCATTCCAGTACCATTTTTCGCCAACTACGGTCACATCCTTCAGGAGGGTGCTGTTGACGCCAACGTTGGGTGGCAAGGCGGTGACGGGGGCTAAGCGCCAGCGCGCGTCGGGTTCGAGGGTGAGTCGTGCGAATTGCCCCTCGATGCCAGTGTAGATCGCGCCATCCGAAGCCACTGCCACACTAGAGGGGATAAAGTTGTTTTCGCCCTCCGCGCCTTGGAATGCCTCCCAGCGCACGCCGTCGCCGAACGCGATTTCCCTTTGGGCCACCACCAAAATGCGGCCGTCGGGCAACAGTTGCAAATCGGTGGGTGCAGTATTGAGGCCCAGAGCTTCCGGTCCGAGGACAACAAATGAGGGTGTACCCGCTTCGACTACGCCGGATTCAGCCGAAGGAATCGTCGGGGCTCCGCCCCAAGCAGCCCCCGCGGACAAGCCACAGGCGCCCACCACCCAAAGTCCCCGTGGCCGAAAGGGGAGGAGTTTTATTATAGAATAATTCAGCCGATTGGACCATCGGCGGATTGATGTGATAAAGCCTATGGGGAATTATCGGAGTGGTTGGCCGATTCTTGACCGGCTTATGCATGTGCCGGGCCGCAGAATGGGCCCGAGACGTAAAACTCGTGATATTTCGCCGAATCGGCGTGCGGAAAGGGGTGGTTTAATTTCCTGTCGGGGCCTATGGGGCGATTTTTAACGGTTATGGTGATCTGGGGCGCCGCGGCAACCGTCGCATGGGCGCAAAACGTTGTCGTCAACTTGTTGGCTCCGGTTGAGGTGGCCACAGCCGGCGGGGTTGTGAGGGTGGATTTGGTCATCCTCAATCCCACGCCCACGGAGATTATTTTCGAGACGCCGCTGACTTTGAACGGCCGCTTGAGCAGCGAGCATCGCGTGTGGCAGATCGAATTGCGCGGCCAAGCCGGTGGTGGCGCCCAGATCGCCGCGCGCGGATTTTCCTATCGGTCCTTTGAGTTCACCGTACCCGCGGACGCAAAGGGACGGCTCCTCGTGGAACTGGACCGGCCTCAACCGGTGCGGGCGGTGCTCGACGTGCAGGCCGCGACGCGGACTTCGGCGGCGGAGCCGGTTGTGGTGTCCGCCCCCTTGAGCAATATCATGCCGACGCAGCCGGCGATGTCCGCCGTTCAACGTTCTTTTGCCGGGCGCTTTGCGGCGCATGAGCCGGTGTATTTTATCTACGGCCCCGATGCCCCGGGAGCGAAATTCCAGTTTAGTTTCAAGTACCGTTTGCTCGGAGAAAAGGCCAGGCTGGGGGACAAGGTGCCGGTCTTGCGTGGATTGTACGTGGGTTTTACCCAGCGTTCGCTCTGGGATATAGATGCGAATTCCAGTCCGTTTTTTGACACGAGTTACATGCCCGAACTGATGTACGAATCGGAGTCTTACATTGATATGGGCAAGCCGGGCGGATTTCAGTTCCTCGGCTTCCAGGCGGGGTTGCGGCACGAGTCAAATGGCCGCGACGGCCTGGATTCACGCAGCCTGAACATTGCGTACTTCAGGCCGGCGATGGCCTTCGGCCGGCTGGACGGATGGAATCTGGTGTTGGCCCCGCGCTTTTTCACCTACGTGGCGGATGTCGCGAACAATCCTGATATCGCGAACTATCGCGGACACGCGGAATTGACGGCGATTTTTGGCAAGAATGACCGTCTCGCGCTGGCGCTCACGGGACGGCTGGGGCGGGGAATGCACCAAGGCAGTTTGCAGGCGGACCTGACGATCCCCGTCCGATTTGACAGGCTGTTCGATTTCGCGACCTACGTGCTCATTCAATATTGGAACGGCTACGGGGAGAGTCTGCGTGAGTATAACGTGCGCACAGCGACCGTTCGTGCTGGATTCTCCCTCGTGCGCTGAGCAGGCAAAGACCTCGGGCGTTCAGCGCCGCCCGACGGGCCGTTCAGTCGTGCCCCAGCTTGCGGTAGTCGAGGACGCTGTGGCTGATCGAGCCGGACTCCACGCATTGGAGGTCGGTGAGTGGCTCGGGTGGGGAAACATCCTCGCCCTGGGTCCAGATGAGCGAATGGCGACCTTGGTCATCCGCCGGGCTGAAAAGGCCGGGTACGAAAAAATGAGCGGGGACCGTGCGTTTGATCAAAGTGCCGGACTGGCAGGGAAAGGGGAAATTAAGATTGTGCACGGTAAAACTTCGCGCGGGTGTAGTCGCGAGCACTTGGCCGGCCAGACGAGCCACTTGGGCGGCGGAGTTTTTCAGAGTGGCGAGTAATTCTCGGGACGGTTCGCCGCCGTGGTCTTTAAGCTCATGATAAATTTCCTCGGTTACGTCCTGGGAGGCGGCCATCGCCGGCAAGCCGTGGAGCGCGCCCTCCCACGCGCCGGCGACCGTGCCGCTGGCGAGAATGAAGCCGAGGGTACAGTTGAATCCGACATTGATCCCGCTCACGACGCCTTCGACTTTCTCCGGGAGCAAGTGGGCGATGGCGATGTTCACGCAGTCGGACGGCGTGCCATCGACAATCCATGTGGGACAACCGAATCCCCGGTCTACTGACGATGCCTTGACCGGCCGCCCCCGGGTCTTGGATGCACCGGTCCAGCTCTGTTCCTTCGTCGGCGCCACGACGTAGAGCTCGTGGCCGGCAGCCTTGAGTGCGAAGATCAGTTCGTGCAGGAAAAGCGAACTGATGCCATCATCATTGGTGACCAAAAATTTCATTAGGCGGGTCTTCCAGGAAACACCTCTCGCAACGGGATGGAAAGGGGGAAGCTTTTGACCTTAGCCGATCGGCTAAGAAGCCGGTGATGGTCCCCGGAATCCACGGGGCAGGGCGAACTCGCGCCCTATTTTAGGGCTGCGACTCCCGGCGCCGCGAGTCGGTCAGAAGCCAGATCATATAAGCGACCACGATCAGATTTACGAGCAATGCTGCGGCCCTGAACCAAGTGACGCGGTGGATTAGCTCATAAACTTCCCAAGGCACATAAATGGCGCCGCTAACTGCGGCCAGCCATTCGGCCCACCGTCGCTCAAACCAAAGTCCATATGCCTCCGCAAACCGCACGATGGCGTAAATTGCGGCAAAACCGGCGAGGGCCATGAGATGGGTGTCGTTGACCTGCCCCATGTACGTGATGAAAATCTTCGGATAATGCTGGGCCGGATTAAGGTGGAGCTGCCTGATGATTTTTTCCGCAAAAACTTCATTATCGCGATCAAGGAAACTGAGAAGTCCGAAACCGGCAATCAACACGATTGCTCCCTTGAAGGCTTCAAAGATCGCAATGGGACGAAGGGCTTTGTGGGCAACGGACGACACGGGTTAATTAAGTTAGATACGTTTGCGCCGGCGGAAAGGAAAAAGCTCCAAGTTGAACAAAGGTTTTCGGGTGCCAAATTCCCTCGTTCAAAGGATAATCAATGCGCGCGGGTGGCGTTTGAAGGGAAAATAAAAAAGCCGCGACGTAAGTCGCGGCTTGAAGGGAGGGGAAGCGCGCGGGCGCTCCAACTTATGACTGAACTGGAGCGACCGCTTCCAGCGCCGGCGCAGCGGCACCAGCCGCTTGTTTCTGGGCCTCGAGTTCCTGCATCGCGGCCTTGCGGCTGAGGCGAACCTTACCGGAACGCTCGTCGATGCCGACGCACTTGACCGTGATGGAGTCGCCGACTTTGACGACATCCTCAGTGCGGCGCACGCGGAAGTCCGCGAGCTCGGAGATATGCACGAGGCCTTCCTTGCCTGGCATGCACTCAACGAACGCGCCGAATTCCTTCACG
>JANYDX010000538.1 GCA_025363395.1 Verrucomicrobiota bacterium | reverse complement strand
CACGGCTCGTGGAACCGGGCGAACCGCACCGGCAGCAAGGTGGTGCGCGTGTTGTTCAAGGACGGCGTCGCCACCGGGGAGTACGAGGATTTTCTGACCGGCTTCATTGTCGACAACCGCCACCTCTGGGGTCGGCCGGTGGGTGTGACCGTGGCGCACGACGGCGCCTTGCTGGTGACCGACGATGTGGGCGGCACCCTCTGGCGCATCGCGTACACTGGTGGGAAATAGCAGGTTCCGGATCACAGAATACTCAGAAGCCACAGAAACGACCATCGACCTACGGTAGAAAAACGAGCTGCGGTCTTTTGGGATCCTATCATGACTTTTTGTGACTAAAGTACGTGCGCCATTTGCTTTTGAGCGGACGTTGGAAATAATAGGCCGAATGAAAATCGGGATCATTGGTTCGGGGGTGGTGGCGCAGACGCTCGGCACGGGATTTTTAAGACACGGTCACGAGGTCATGCTGGGGACGCGGGATTCCTCCAAGTTAGCGGACTGGCTCAAGGCGAACTCGACGGGACATGTGGGTGACTTTGCTGGCACCGGGAAATTTGCCGAATTGGTGGTGCTCGCGGTGAAAGGGTCAGTCGCGGCCGACGCGATTCGCAGCGCGGGCGGGAATGCTCTGTCAGGCAAGACGGTGATCGATGCCACCAATCCGATCGCTGAGGAAGCGCCGGTTAACGGCGTCTTGAAATTCTCCACTGACTGTAATCAGTCGCTGATGGAGAAACTTCAGCGGGAGTTTTCGGGAGTCCATTTCGTCAAGGCTTTCAATTCCGTCGGTGCGGCGCGGATGGTCGATCCGACATACAAGGAAGGGAAGCCAACCATGTTCATTTGCGGCAACGACGAGCAAGCCAAGCAGGGGGTCACGAAAATTCTCGATCAGTTCGGCTGGGAAACTGCGGACATGGGCAAGGTCGAAGCCGCACGCGCGATCGAGCCGCTGTGTATTCTTTGGTGTATTCCCGGCTTCTTGCGCAATGAGTGGACGCACGCCTTCAAGCTGCTCCATTGACGACACGGAGGGCTGAGCGCTTTTCCTCAAGCCCCTCTAAAAGCGGGCGAAATTCCGAGCGGCGTCTGCCGAGGCCCACGGAGTGAAATAGTTTTTTCCGATTTGGCAGGCGGATCGTGTCTGCGGAGAGCCCGCTGAGCTCACCGCTGCTTGCCCTTCCGGCCGAGGAAGAGCGGGATAGTCCGCTATCGATCCGCGGGTTCAGAATTTATAGGTGAGGGCGGCGCGGAGATTGGTCGGTGAGCCGGGGACGATTACCTGATTGCTGCGCGAGGAGTAGAGGTAGTCGCGGTTAAGCACATTATCGATGTTCAGTTGATATCGGCAGCGACTGGTTTCATAATTGATGGTCATGTCCACCAGTGTCCTTCCCGGGATGTAGCCGTAGAAAATCAAGTTCGCGTTGTCCGTTACCGCGCGTTTGGCCAAATAGCTCACCCCTACGCCCACAGAAAGTCCCTTGAGGGTGGGGGTGCTGAACTTGTAGCGTGTCCACGCCGCGAGATTGTGCTGCGAGACATTGTTGACCGGGAGGTTTTGGTACACGCGGCCGTCGTAAGGCTGCGGCGTGAGATTCCACGGTGCGGGCAGCGGCACATGCGCGTGCATGAGTGCGAAGGAACCGACGACATCCAGATTTTTGTTCAGCGAAAAAGTGAAATCACCGTCCCAGCCGCGGGAGACCGTGCCCGGCACGAGCACCTGCGAAGGCGGCGTCGTCTGGGGAAACGCGGGTACGCTGTTGTTCAGCTGGGTGACTTCGAAGTGATTGACGGAAACATGCACGCGGCCGCCGAGCCACTCGGACTTTAATCCGATTTCCTTTTGAGTTCCTTCCTGCGGGGGAAGGAACTGGCCGAACTGAATTGGATTTGCGGAAAAGTTTTTATTGTACCCGTAGAACAGCGCTACATTCGGCCTTGGTTTGAAAACGATGCCATGCTGCACGAGATTTTTGTAGAGGATCGTTTCCGGGATGATCACCGGCGGTGCGCTTACGCGGGTGTTTTGGTTGTAGGTGGTCGAAGTTGAAGCGAGTGCATAGTGATTGCGTGTCGCCCCGAAGCTCAAGATGAGCCGGTTTTTCAGGAGACTTGCGGTTTCCAGGGCGTACACCTTCGCAAAGGTCTGGGTCCGTTCGGTGAGATTGGCCGGCCGCTGGTTGAAATTGACCTGGATGGTACCGGGCTGGACCGGGTTAAAGGGATCAATCCCGCTGGTGACGGCGGTGCTATTGTTGCTGCCGGAATAGGTTTTGGTCGTTTGTGGATAGTCGATGAAATCGAATCCCACCAACAGGGTGTGGCTGGCGGCACCGGTGTGAAAATTGAAGACGTAGTCGTTCTGAAATTCACGCCGGGGTTGATCATCGCCATCGATAGCCGTGACGGTGCGCGGCAGGATCTGGCCGGTGGTGTAAGTCGGAGGAATCACATATTGCGCAAATGGAGTGAACACGACCGTGCCATTGGACCGCGGGGTTGGAGTAGTCGCGCCGACCGGGCTTAAAACTGACTCCACCCGGCGCTGGGTATCGTACGAGTCGAATGCGGCGAAGCGGATCGCGATGAAGTCGGCGGGACGCGTGGTGAATTGGCCCCACAGGCGGGTAAACCGGTCGGTGCGCCAGTTCAGCGGGGCGTTCTCATTGAAATTGGTTTTGAAGGGGACGGCTGCGATTGCGTTGGTCCGGCCGTCGAGGGGGATGCCGTTGTAGGAAGAGTAGCGACTTATGAAGCTTTCGAATTTGACCCAGGCCTCCGTGCTGTCGCTGAATTTGTACGCCAGCATCGGGAGAATCGACGACCGCTTTTCGTAGGTGAGATCGTAGTAGCCCTTGGAATCCTGGCCTGCGACGAGCAGGCGCCACAGCAGCTTACTGCCCGGAAACATCGGGCCGCCGAGGTCGAGATCGGCACGGTTGCCGTCCCAGATGCCCGCTTGTACGGTGACGGTGCCCACGTGATAATCGGTCGGGCTTTTGGAGACCTTGTTGATCACGCCGCCGACTGTGGCGCCCTGATTAGCAATAAAAATGGCGGAGGGCCCCTTGATGATTTCGATGTGATCGACGAGATTGAAGTCCGTATTTTTGTCGGTCTGCGTCCGGAATCCATCGACGTAATCGCCTTCCCCCACGAAGCCGCGGATCATGTAGCGATCAACGGACCAGTTGATCGTACCTGACTGGGCCCCGCCGACATAGTTCAGCGCCTTGGCCAAGATCGTGGGATTCACATCATCGAGAAAACTTTTGTTCAACACCACCAGTGACTGCGAGAGGTCAGCCAGCGGGACACCCATGCGGGTCGTACTGAGAGCCTGCTGGCCGGCGTAACCCATGTCCCGCTCAGAAGTGAGGGTGAAGGTGGGAAGCGGCAGAGTTTCATCCGGCATGGCCGTGATGGTGTCCGGTGCTTCTGAGGGTGCCCGCCGTGATGGAAGCTGTGGCGGCTTGCGGCGGATCGCGAGCGCTGCGCTCCGATCATTCTGGACGACCTCCAAGCCGGTCCCGGCGAGCATGCGCTCGAGCGCTTCCCGGGCACTGAACTCACCTTGCACTGCGTTGGTGGTGATGCCGGCCACAGCGTCCGCGGAGTAGAGCAACTTTCCATCCGCGGCCGCGGAAAAGTCATTGAGCGTGGTCAGGGCGTCGCCAGCCGGCACGGCAAACATCTTCCGTGCGGTTCCTGCGGCCACGGCCGGCGTGAAGGTTAGGGTGATAACCCACAGCACGGCCAATACAGCGCGGAGAAAAAGGGGAGGTGGTGACATGGCAGCGCGCAGGCTCGGCGTTCCGGCTGAGAGTTGACGCGTGACCTCCCGATGAGGGAAGCGGCGGACTGTTCAGCGTCATGCGCGGGTAATCAACGAACCCTAGAAGGTGGCCCGCCAGAGTGACAAGTACGCAATGAACCCGGGAAGCACCGTGGAGCCGGGCCGCGTGCGAGGGAAGGCGCGTTATCCCTCAAGCGCTTTTTGACGGGGCGTACCTTGCAATCCTGAAACACAGGCCGCTTCGCTGCGGGCGTTAAGAATAACGCGCCGGAGCTCGGAAAAACCTAACGCTGCTGAACGAAAAAACCCGCGCTGCCGGGAAGGCAGCGCGGGCTGAAGGGAAGGTGAATTGTCGCCCCGTAAAATTCCGCGGGAGCGCTCTGAGTTAGAACCGGTAGGTCACCGAGCCCCGGACGTTGATGGGTACACCGGGCACTTGCACGAGTGCGCTGCGCGAGGCGTAAATGTGTTTTTTGTTGAAGACATTATCGATGTTCAGCTGGTAGGTGAGCGACTTTGTTTCATACGCGAAACTCGCATCGGTAATCGTGCGGGCAGGAAGGTAACCGAAAAAAACCTGACTGCCCGAATTGTCGTCGATGGCGCGCTTGCCGAGGTAGCTGGTGCCGACGCTCACCGAGAGGCCCTTCAGCGTACCTTCGGTGAACTTGTAGCGGCCCCAAATGGCGAATGATTCCTGGGCCACGTTGTTGACGGGAATCGTGCGGTGCACCTGGCCGTCTCCGGGCTGGACGATCTGGTTCCACGGTGCGGCCAGTTCGATGTGGGCCTTGAATTTCGCGAATGAACCGATCACATCGAAATTTTTGTTAACCGAAAACGTGAAATCACCGTCGAAGCCAC
>JANYDX010000529.1 GCA_025363395.1 Verrucomicrobiota bacterium | reverse complement strand
ATATGAATCCAAGCAAAGCCACTCTTCACCGTCTCAACTGGCAGCCTGCCTTCGCCCTCGCCCTGATCCTTGGAATTACACCCGCGGTCCGGGCGTTTGTTTTTGAGGCCGGCGACGTCAAGGGCAGTTTCGACACCACCCTCTCGATCGGCGGCCTTTACCGTCTGCACGATCCCTCCCGGGACTATTACTCCATTTCGGCCGGCGGCCTGCAAAGGTCGGCCAACGCGGACGACGGCGACTTGAATTACAAAAAGGGCATGGCGTCCTTTCTCGTGAAGGCGTCGCATGACCTGCTACTGCACACCGATCACGCCGGCCTTTTCGTGCGGGGTTTTTATTTCAATGACTTCGTCAATACCAACGGTACCCGTGCACGGACTGCGCTGAGTGATGACGCAAGCAAGATTGTCGGCGAGGGCGCCGAGCTGCTCGACGCCTATGTCTATTTCAAGGATAACCTCGGCAGCATGCCGGCGAGCATCCGACTCGGACGCCAGGTGCTGAGCTGGGGCGAAAGCACTTTCATTCCCAATGGCATCAATTCGATCAATCCGATCGACGTCGCCAAACTCCGCACGCCTGGTTCCGAATTAAAGGAGGCGCTCCGGCCGATCAACATGGTGTCGGCATCGCTGACCCTCACCGACACCCTGTCCCTCGAGGCGTTTTACCTGCTGGATTGGGAGCGTACCCGCGTCGATCCGCCGGGAACATACTTCAGCACGAATGACTTTGTCGCCAAGGGCGGCAAGAAAGTATACCTCGGTTTCGGCGCGATAGCCGACAGCAACCCGCTCGGAGCCATCGTCCGCGGCACTGACCGCGAGCCCGGCAGCTCCGGTCAATACGGCGTCAATCTCCGCTGGCTGGCCCACGGTCTGAAGAACACCGAGTTCGGTCTCTATGTTATGAATTATCACAGCCGGCTGCCGGTGATATCCGCCAACAGCCCGACCATACCCGTCAACGGCGCCAAAGCGGCTTCGGACGCCGGAGCAATTCTCGGCGCAAACACCGCGTTCACCACCAGTCTCGCCACCGCCTTGGGCAGCCCGGCCGCAGTGCCGGGCGCCCTCACGACCTTGATCGGCGCAACTTTGACCGGGGTTCCCGCGAGTGCCTTGCCTGCGAGCTTACAGCCTTTTTATGCGACCGTCGCCGGTGTCACCGGCCAGCTCGCGCAACGCGAACTCCTCATCGCCGCCGCCACCGGCCAGTACCTGATCGAATTCCCCGAGGACATCCATTTGTTGGGCGCCAGCTTCAACACCAGTATCAAGGGCATCGCGCTGCAAGGGGAGCTCAGTTATCGCAGCAACCAGCCGTTGCAGGTTGACGACGTGGAGCTGCTCTTCGCGGCATTGTCTCCGCTGAGTTCGCGTTTCGCAGCCAACAATCAAATCGGTAAGTACGCCCTGAATACCTACGTGCCGGGTTATCGCCGGCTCAAAGTCTGGACCGGACAGATGACCGCCACCTGGACCGGACGCGGTCTGCTGGGTGCGGCGCAAACCACTCTGCTCGCCGAGGCGGGTTTCGTACATGTGGATCTGCCCTCCAAAAGTTCGCTGCGCTTTGACGGCCCCGGTACTTTCGTCGGAGGCGACCTCAATTACATGACCAGATCCGGGAGCAATGCCTCCGGCATCCTGCCGCTTTCAGAGCCGGCCTCGGCGTTTGCGGATGATTTTTCCTGCGGATACCAGCTCGTCGGACGACTCGACTACAACAATGTTTTCGCCGGCGTGAACGTTTCGCCCTTGCTCGTCTATTCTCAGGATGTGTTCGGTAATACGCCGCTGCCCATGGGCAACTTCATCCGTGGTCGAAAATCCATCACCTTGGGAGCAGAGTTCACTTTCCAGAATGCGTGGGCGCTGGATCTGCGCTACGTGAACTTCTTCGGCGCGGGCCGCTACAATCTGCTGGGGGACCGGGACTATGTCTCGTGCAACCTGAAGTATTCATTCTAACCCGGCCATTTTCTCTCAATGCAAATGAAACGTCTCCCCCGTTCCACCTACCGCCCACTGGCCGCCGCGCTTTGTCTCCTGTCCAGTGCCGTCCTGGTTCGCGCCAGTCTTTCCGCGGCGGATGCCAGCCGCCTGGGCAACGATCTGACTCCACTCGGTGCCGAGAAAGCCGGCAATGCCGACGGCAGCATCCCCGCCTGGACCGGCGGAATCACCACCCCGCCCGCTGGCTATGCGCCTGGTATGCATCATCCCGATCCTTTCAAGGATGATCCCGTGCTGTTCACGATCACCGCCGCCAATGCCGACAAATATGCCGACAAGCTGACCGCCGGACAAATGGCGTTGATGAAAGCCTACGCCGACTATTCCCTGCCAGTCTACGCGACTCATCGCAGCGCCTCGAATCCTCAGCGCATCTACGACGCCACCAAAAAATACGCGACCACCGCGGCCCTCACTGGCGATGGCAACGGCATCACCGGGGCGGTCATCGGTACGCCGTTTCCCATTCCCCAAAACGGCCTTGAGGTCATCTGGAACCACCTCGTCCGTTACCGGGGCATCGCCGCCGCGCGCCATATCAGCCAGGCCGCTCCCCAGCGCAACGGCAGCTACACCCTCGTCGACTTCGAGGATGAGTTTCTGTTCAACTACGTGCGCGACGGAATCCAGGAGAAGGATCTCGATAATGTCCTGATCTTCTACAAGCAGGCTGTCACCGCCCCCGCCCGGCTCGCCGGTTCCATTTTGGTGGTGCATGAAACCATGGACCAGGTGAAGGAGGCGCGTCGCGCCTGGGTTTACAACACGGGCCAGCGCCGCGTGCGCCGCGCCCCCAACGTCGCCTACGACAATCCCGGCACCGCCGCCGACGGCATGCGCACCTCCGACCAGTTCGATATGTTCAATGGCGCGCCCGACCGCTACAATTGGAAACTCACCGGCCGAAAGGAAATGTACGTCCCCTACAATTCCTACAAACTCCACAGCGACTCCCTTAAAAACGCCGATATCCTCAAGCCGCTCCATATCAATCAGGCTCTCACCCGCTACGAACTGCACCGCGTATGGGTGGTGGAAGCCACGCTCAAGCCCGGCACCAACCACGTCTATTCGCGCCGCACCCTCTATTTTGACGAAGACAGCTGGCAAATCCTCGCCGCAGACCAGTACGACGGTCGCGGCCAGCTCTGGCGCGTGTCCGAGGCGCACTGCATCAACTACTACGACGCCCAGGTGTTCTGGAGCACGCTTGAAGTTCACACCGACCTCATCGCCGGTCGCTATATCGCCTTCGGTCTCGATAACGAACGCCCGATGTACGAGTTCAGCCTAAAACGTACGCCGCAGGACTACACTCCGTCCACCCTCAGGCAGGAAGGTGTTCGCTGATATGATTGACTGGGCAGGTAGGGCGGCGAGTCCCTTCGCCACCGTCTTTCGACGCGGAACCAAATACACAGCCTGCCTCGTCACCCACGCGCAGCCGGGGCTGCCGCGGGGTGGAACCTATTTCGCCCGGCATGCGTTGATTTTGTGCCTGGCGCTCAGCGTGATTCCTTTTCTTCGTTCGCAGGAAACCTCCGAGCTGGCCCCACTGGCCGCTCACGCCCTCCTGCTTGATGCCGTTAATACCGGCGACAAAATCGTCGCGGTGGGTGATCATGGCAACGTCGTCATCTCGCGCGACAACGGTCTGACCTGGACCCAAAGCATCACGCCCACCCGCGTCCTGCTCACAGCGGTTTCATTCCCCGACCCCCAACACGGGTGGGCCGTGGGCCACAACGGAGTCATCCTGGCCACCAGCGACGGCGGCGCAACCTGGCAGCGACAGGACGATGGTAAGGGCCTTGAAACCGTGTTGCTCGACGTCCGTTTTCTCAGCCCCAGCACCGGGTTTGCCGTGGGCGCGTACGGAAAATTCCTGACGACCAGCAACGGTGGAAAACTGTGGACCCCGGGCAAGCCCGCGGAAGAAGAGGTCCACTACAATCGGATCAATGCGGGTAGTGACGGTGAGCTCTATCTTGCCGGTGAAAGCGGCACCCTGCTCATATCGCAGGACACTGGAAAAAAATGGACCAAAGCGAACGTACCGTACGACGGTTCGCTCTTCGGCACACTACCGCTGGAAAATGGCGGACTGATCGTGTACGGTCTGCGCGGTCATATCTTTCGCTCCGAGGATCACGGTGTCTCCTGGGAGCCGCAAAACAGCGAAATCAAGGTGCTCATCATGAGCGGCATTCGGCTTAAAAGCGGCGTACTCCTGCTCGCCGGACAGGGTGGCAATTTCTTCGTGAGCCGCGACTCGGGCCACACCTTCGAACCGTGGAAACCAGCCGACTTCGGCACCAGCGTGGCGGGACTGGTCGAGGCGAATGACGGCGCCGTTATCACCGTTGGCGAAGCCGGTGCCGTCCGCATAAAATTTCCCTGAGCCATGTTGCCGCACATCGAAGAATTTATTTTCAAACACCGCCACCTCACCGTCGCGGCGTTTTTCCTGACCACGGTGGTCCTTGGGTTTTTTGCGGGAAAAACGCATGTGGACGCCAGCTTCAACAAGCAGCTCCCCTCCGATCACGAATACATCCGGAATTTCAAACAATACCAGGAACAGTTCGGTGGAGCCAACCGCGTGGTCATCGCCCT
>JANYDX010000522.1 GCA_025363395.1 Verrucomicrobiota bacterium | reverse complement strand
GACTCCGGCCGTGTGTCCGTGCGCCGTGGAAACGGCAACGACGTCAACGGCCTCGTCGACGAGTGCCCCGACGTGGGCGATGATCTTGTCGCGATCAAGTTCTCCGCTGGCGGTGCGCACCGGGGAAATCGCGGCACCGGCGACGAGCCGGAATGCGGTATCGCGCGCGGCCTTGCGGCGGGTTTTGGCTTCGCTGGTGATGCGTTCCACGTCCGAAATGGTGACGAGCCCGCGCAGATGGTCCCGGTCATCCACGACGAGGACTTTGTGAATGCCAACATTGTCCGTGAAAAACTTATCGGCTTCCTTGATCGGGTCGCCCGCCATGTTTTTTTCCAGCACCGTGATAAGCTGTTTGCGAGGTGTCATCACCTCGGAGACTTTCTTGGCCTTGTAGCGTTCTTTAACAAGATTGCCGGCGAGCAGGCCAACGAGTTTTCCCTGAGCATCGGCGACTGGAAAAGTGCGGAAATCAAAACGCTTTTGATCGATCATCGCGAGCACGTCGCCAATGAGGAGATCGGGCGAGACGGTCATCGGATCCTGAATCATGCCGTGGATGTGATGTTTGACCCGGGCCACTTCCTTGACCTGATCCTTGCCGGGCAAATTGTAATGAATCAGCCCCAGACCGCCGTTGAGCGCCATCGCAATGGCCATGCGCGATTCGGTGACGGTGTCCATGTCGGACGAGATGATCGGAATCTGGAGGAGCAGACCTTCGGACAGGGCGGTGGCTAAATCGGTGTCCTTGGGCAGGATTTCCGAATGGAGCGTCGCGAGTGAAACATCGTCAAACGTGAGCGCGCTCGGCAGGTTGGCGGGAAAGAAGCGTTCGGCAGGCAGGTAGAAGTCCGAATCGCTGGCGGAATGGGCAACAGGCTGGTTCATCGTTGCCGTGAACGAAGTACTCCTGTCCCGGCAAAGCTCAACGACAAATTAGTCGAAAAAGCACGGGCGGGATAACCTCGTCCGTTCGTATGGTTCGCTCTGCTCATGCTGGGCCGGCGACTGCGACGAGTCTGATTGAGATCTGCCCACCGCAACGTGCCGAACAGCGGGCGGCCCCTATGGTAGAAAGGCGGAAACAGCGGGCGGTAAGGAGAATTGACCAACCCACCGAAAGCGAAACACTGCGCATGCCGCTTCCCCATATTATCCCTTTTGAATTCCCCGTCACAGGTACTTTCATCGCACGCCGCCGCATTTCAAATGTCATATCGCTTCAGCCACCGGATCTACCGTCTGCCTTTACAGACGCCCCTGCGAACGGCGCATGGGTGGTGGGCGGAGCGGGAGGGAATACTTGTTCGGCTGGAAGACGAATCCGGCTCGGTGGGTTATGGGGAGATCGCTCCGATCCCTTGGTTCGGAACGGAAACCATGATTGAAGCGGAGGAAATTTGCCGCAAGTTTTCGGACATGGTGTCGGACGACATACTGGATAATACGCCCGAGCGGTTTGGGTGCGTGCGGTTTGCCTTGGGGCAGGCGCGGGAGCGTCGGCCGGCAAATGCATCCGCCAACCGTCTGCCGGTGGCGGCATTGCTGCCGTCGGGGAAGGATGGGCTGCGGGTGTTTCCGGAAAAACTTGAGGCGGGTTTCCTGGCGTTCAAGTGGAAGGTCGGCGTGGGCGCGGTGGACGACGAACTCGGCGTGCTGGATGATTTACTGGCGCAACTTCCGGCCCATGCCAAACTGCGTCTGGACGCGAATGGAGCCTGGAGCCGGCGCGAGGCGGGCCGCTGGCTGGCGCGTTGCGCGGACCGGCCGATTGAGTTTGTCGAGCAACCCGTGGCACCGACTGAGGAGGACACGCTGCTCGGACTGGCCAATGATTATCCCGTCACCCTGGCGCTGGATGAAAGCGTGGTTCACTTAAGTGAGGCAAGACGGTGGCAGGCCATGGGCTGGCCGGGCGTATTTGTCATCAAGCCGGCGCTAGCGGGGCCTTTGAATGAGGTGTGCGACTGGATCGTAAAGACAAAGGCCGATGTAGTTTTTTCCAGCGCAATTGAAAGTGCCCTGGGCCGCTCCGCGATCCTGCAGGCCGTGTTAGCCCAGTCACTGACTCGGCGGGCGCTCGGTTTTGGCGTGGCGGGAATTTTTGGTGATCGGAAATGGGACGGACCTTTCATCGGACCGCTCGCCGACGCTTCCTGCGTCGCGTTTAACCCCGGGGAGGACCTATGGAACGCGCTGAACTAGCCCGTCTTCTGGGCGGCACCCTTGCGCCGCAAACCTCGCGCCGCATCCTGATCTCCGAGGCGGAGCCGCGCAAATTCATGATGGCGTTTGCCCAGGCTGCGGCCGGTGAGGCGGAGGTGTTTCTCTGCGATCCGAAATGGGGCGCGGTGGAACGGTCGCAAGTTGACACTTTGCTGCGGGCGCCGATTCCGGAAGCGATGCTTTGTGCGGCCGGCAAGGGCTGGCTCATGATTCCGACCGGCGGCACCAATGGTCAGGTGCGCTTTGCGCGTCATGACACGGCCACTATTTCCGCGGCGGTGAAGGGTTTCACGCAGCATTTTGAACTTCCTCAGGTCAACGCCGCGGGCGTGCTGCCACTGCATCACGTCAGCGGTTTCATGGCGTGGATGCGCTGCACCATGACCGGCGGGACCTATCGCCCCCTGGACTGGAAGGCGCTGGAGGAGGGCACGCTGCCGGTGCTTCCGGTCAAGGTTCACGGCTGGGTGTTGTCGTTGGTGCCGACCCAGCTGGAGCGCCTGTTGCGTCAGGATGCCGCCATTGAGTGGTTGAGAAAATTCCGCGTAATTTTTGTTGGCGGCGGACCGACTTGGTCCGAATTGCTCGACAAAGCTGCGAGTCTGCGACTGCCCCTCTCGCTGGGCTACGGCATGACGGAATCAGCCGCCATGATGGCGGGGTCGCGGACCGCGGACTTTCTGGCGGGCACGCGGAGCTGCGGCACCATGATGCCGCATGTGACTGCGCAGATCAGCAGTGAGGGAGCAATTTCGATCTACGGAGAATCCCTGTTCCGCGGCTATTATCCGCAATGGCGCACGCCCGGCGAATTCGTCACCCAGGATGGCGGCTACCGCGATCGCAACGGCCATTTGTACATCACCGGCCGGCGCGACACGGTGATCATCAGCGGTGGAGAAAAAGTTGATCCCGCCGCGGTCGAGGATGTGCTTCGCGGCAGCGGGGAACTACCTCAGGTCGTCGTGCTCGGCGTGCCGGACGCAGAGTGGGGCCAGGTGGTCATCGCCGCTTATCCGGAATCACCTCCACCGAAATTGAAAAAAGTCGCCGAGGTAATGAACCGCCTGCTGTCACCGGCAAAGCGGCCCAAGCTTTTTGTGCCCCTGGCCAAATGGCCGGTGAACGAAGAGGGCAAGGTCAACCGCGCGGAAGTGGCCCACCTGGCAGAGCACATTTTTGCGCGCCGGCCTGGGTGAGCACCGGGAATGAAAATATTTCGTGTCATCCGCCCTTCCGTGGTTAAATTCCCCGCGTGAACAAAACGGAAATTGCCGCAGTCCTGACCGAGATTGGAACCCTGTTGGAGCTCAAGGGCGAAAATCCCTTTAAGATCCGCGCCTATCAGACGGGTTCGCGTTTGATCGAGGCGTTGAGCGAGGATGAAATTGTGGAACGGGTGAAAGCCGGCACACTCGATGAAGTAAAGGGGGTCGGCGAGGCGCTCGCCCAGAAAATCACCGAACTCTACACGAACGGCCGCTTGGAATTCCTGGAAAAACTGCGCAGCTCGATCCCAGCCGGTCTGGTCGATCTGCTGCAGATTCCTGGCGTCGGCCCCAAGAAAATCCGCGCGCTGAACGAGAAACTCGGCATCGATTCCATTGCCAAACTCCAGGAGGCCGCCTTGGCGGGGAAAATCGCGGCACTCGACGGCTTCGGGGAAAAGTCCCAGGAGAAAATCATCGAGGGCATCCGCAATCGGGAAAAATACGGCCGCCGGCATTTGTGGATCGACGCCTGGGAGGTCGCCGAACCCCTGCTTGCCGGGCTGAGACAACTGCCGCAGGTGCAACGGGCGGAGCATGCGGGCAGTTTGCGCCGGCGGATGGAAACCGTCGGCGATCTCGATTTTCTGGTGGCCACCAACGACCCCAAGCCGGTGGCGGATTGGTTTGTCCAATGGGCGGACGTGAAGGAAGTCACGGCGCACGGCGAAACGAAGGCGAGTGTGCGTCTGGCCTCGGGCATCCAGGCTGATTTGCGGCTGGTGCCCCCCGAACAGTTTGTTTTCGCCCTGCATCATTTCACCGGCTCCAAGGATCACAATGTCCAGATGCGCCACCGCGCCCTCGGACAGGGTCTGTCCATGAGTGAATGGGGGCTCGTGCCGGCGGAAGGCGAGGGGACGGCGAAACAAAAAGCCGAGGAGCGCGGACGGAAAACCGACATCCAGACCGAAGAGCAACTCTTCAAAAAACTCGGATTGGATTTTATCCCGCCGGAATTACGCGAAGGCCTGGGCGAAATCGAAGCGGCGGAAAAGGGTGGTTTGCCCCGCCTAGTGGAGGAGTCGGATATCCGGGGCGTTTTCCACAATCACACCACGGCGTCGGACGGACACAATACATTGGAGGAAATGACCGCGGCTGCGGAAGTGCTGGGCCTGGCCTACCTCGGCATCGCGGACCACTCGAAGTCGAGCGTGCAGGCTCGCGGACTCGATGAGACCCGGCTGGCCGAACAAGTCGCGACGATCAAGCGGTTGAACGCCTCGGGGAAATTCAAGACTTTTGTTTTCACCGGCACGGAGTGCGACATCCTGCCCGATGGCCGGCTGGATTTTTCCGATGAGGTGCTGGCGACCCTGGACTATGCAGTCGTGTCGGTGCATTCCGTTTTCAAGCAGAGCGTCGAGGACATGACGCGGCGCATCATTCGCGCCATTGAAAATCCGCATGCGACCATGCTGGGACATCTGACCGGGCGGCTGTTACTGCAGCGTGAAGGTTATGCGGTGGAGATTGAAAAAATCATTGATGCTGCGATCGCCAACCGGGTGGTCATTGAATTGAACGCCAGCCCCTGGCGACTCGATATGGACTGGCGGCACTGGCGAAAGGCAGCCGAGCGCGGCTTGCTTTGTTCAATCAACCCCGATGCGCACGATACCGCGGGTCTGGGACACCTGCGCACTGGCGTGGGTGCAGCCCGCAAGGCCTGGTTGACGCCCGAAAATATTCTGACTGCGCGCTCGCTGCCTGAGGTGAAGCAATGGTTCCTGGAGAGGAAGGCCGGAAGGTAGAGTTCGTTATCCTGATGAGTTGCGACGGGGCTTGCGTGTCATCACCGCGGGCACTTTCACCTCAGAAATTGCGGGTGTAACGGGCGCCGCGCTCGTCTTCAAAGGTGAGCGAATTGGACGTGATGGCGGCGAGTTTCAACCCAAGTTGATGCTCGACGATGTCGTCCACACGATAGACGCGGTCGTTCATCAACACCTTGCTGTCGGTGGCGGAGGCGCGGATGCCGGCGACATGCAACCCCTCGATGTACGCGACCGCTTTGGGTGCCAGCTTGAGCGGGCCAGCTACGGGTTTGGGCGCATCGGATACCGTTACGGGAGGCTCGACTGGAGTCACGACGAGAGGTTTGTTTTCGACGACTGCAGCTGGCGCGACCGCCGGTGCGGGAGCGGGCGCCGCCGGAAGAACAAAGTTGCTGCCGGAATTTCCCACGGCCGGCTTTTCGGCCACGGTTTCGGCGACTGGCGGGGGAGCCATTTGCGCAGCGACTGCGGTTGGCTTAGCCGGAGCAGGAGGCGGGGCAATCATCCAACGAATGAAAAAAAATCCTCCGACCACCAAAACAATCAGCGTGCCGGCGCCCACTCCAATCCACATCATCAGGGAGCTGAAGCCAAGCGGCTTGGCGCGCTTGGCGATCCGGGCCGCCGGTTCTCCGCCGATGCTGGGCATCGCGCTAAGGTCCGGGGCGTCACCGGTCCGTTGCTTCTGGGCCTTCTTAAGGGCGTCGTTGATCAGGCTCATGGCTCAATCCGTCAGGCGTTCGAGATCGCGCGCCGAGCGGCGGGCGTCCCAATAGGTTACTTCATCGGACTCGCGAATAAAGGCTGAAAGGATCGATTTATCACAAAGATTATTGATGATGCGGGGAATCCCCCGGCTGGCACTGTAGATCTTGCGCAGGGCCCAGGACGTGAAATGCGGCCGGCCCATGCTGCCGGAAACCGTGAGACGGTGGTTGATGTAACGGTCCATCTCGGCGCGCGAGAAAGGCCGGAGCTCGTAGTGGACCAGGATACGCTGGCGGAGCTGGCGGAGTTCCTCAGCGGCGAGCCGGTCCTTCAATTCGGTCTGCCCCATCAGCACAATCTGCAGCAGCTTTTGCTTGTCGGTCTCGAGATTGGAAAGCAGCCGCACCTGCTCGAAGACTTCGAAGGAGAGGTTTTGCGCCTCGTCGATAATGAGGACAATTTCCCGTCCGCTCGCGATCCGGTCGAGCAGGATTTGGTTGATTTGCGCGACCAGGTCGTTCTTGCCGCGCGCAATATTTGTTTCACCCAGTTCGGTGAGGATGGCGCGGAGCATCTGCGTCTCTGTGACCCGGGGATTCAAGATGAGCGCGGTATCGTAGTGATTTGGGTCGAGCTCGTTTAAAAATTTCCGGCAGAGCGTGGTTTTCCCGCAACCGACCTCACCGATGAGCACGATGAACCCCTTTTTTTCCGTCACCCCGTACTTTAGGTGCTGCAAGGCCTCCTGATGGGTTTCACTGAGATAAAGAAACTTCGGATCGGGGGTAATATGGAACGGCATCTCCGTAAAACCGTAGTAACTTTGATACATTGGCAGGCAGTATTCGGCCCCGACCCAAAAAAGGCACGCCAAAACAACGTGAATTGCCTTTGAAAAAAGTTGCCTGCCGGTTGGGCGACATCTTTATCTCGAAGTCTTTAACTGGTGAATTTCAGCAAACTGATCCTCGGCATTTATGGCGCCCTTTTTGTGGTGGTCACCGTGTGGGCGGGTGGATTCTTCGTGCAAATCCATCGTGATTACACGGCGCTGAAAGCCCAGGAAACCGCCAACCAACGCCGGCTGGCCGAGGCCGAAGCCCTCCTGCAATCCAAGGAAAAGTATCTCGACCAGCTGCGCCACGACCCGGTGCTGATCGAGCGAATTATCCGCCAGAAACTGGGGTACGCCAAGGAACAGGAGTTCATCTTTCGTTTTGAGGATCAGAAATGAATAATCTCAGGCCCCGTTCCTTTAAACCAATCTCCGGATGTGCTCTGGCTGAAGCCCGGGTAAATTGATTAATCCCCCATGACCACTGAAGAACTTATTTCCGCCTACCGTGCCGCCGGGCAAGGCCAGGTTTTTGCCTTTTGGGACTCGCTGTCCCCGCAGGCGCGCGACCAATTGGCGGCCGAAGCCGCCGAGGTCGATCTCGCCGAGGTTGAGCGGTTGAACCGCACCCTTGTGTTCAAGGCCGGCGGGGGCGGAGTCAATTTGGACGGTCTGGCCCCGGCTCCTTACGAACCGCTGCCGGAGAACGGTGGTAATCCGGCCAAGTGGGCGGAGGCCAAGGCCGCCGGTGAAGCCGCGTTGCGAGCGGGCCGGGTCGCTGCATTCACGGTGGCGGGCGGGCAGGGCACGCGTCTGGGTTATGACGGTCCCAAGGGGACTTTTCCGGTCACACCGTTGAAAAAGAAAACGCTCTTCCACGTGTTCGCGGAAAAGATCCGTGCGGCCGGATTGCGTTATGGCCGGCCTTTGCACTGGTTCATCATGACCAGCCACGCCAATCACCTGCAGACCGAGACCTTCTTTGCGCAGAATCACTATTTTGGCTTGGATAAAAATCGCGTCCATTTTTTCCGGCAGGGCCGGATGCCCGCCGTGGATTTCTCGGGCAAAATCCTGCTGGAGACGCCCGGTTCGCTCGCGCTCAGTCCTGACGGCCACGGGGGTTCGTTGCGGGCTCTTCACCGCAGCGGAGCTCTCGATCTCATGAAAGCAGAGGGTATCGACACGATCAGTTATTTTCAGGTCGATAATCCCATTGTCCGGAGCATCGACCCGGCCTTCATCGGCTTCCATCTGCTGAGTCGTTCCGAGATGTCGAACAAGATGGTGACAAAGGCTTATCCGGAGGAAAAGGTCGGCCATTTCTGCGTGCAAAATGGCAAGGTGATCGTCGTCGAATACAGCGATATGCCGATGGAGATGCAGCGTGAAACGGCCCCTGACGGCACGCTGCGTTATCCGGCTGGCAGCATTGCCATCCACATCATCGACCGCGAATTTGCCCGGCGTCTGGCCAGGGGCGGCGAGGGCGTGGCGCTACCGTTCCACCGCGCTGACAAGAAAATTCCCACCATCGATGGAGCCGGCCAGCCGGTTAAGCCTGAGAAGGCAAATGGCGTTAAGTTTGAGATGTTTGTTTTCGATGCGCTGCCTTTCGCCAACAACTCGATTGTGATCGAGACGGCGCGCGCAGATGATTTCAGTCCGGTCAAGAATGCCGAGGGCCTCGATTCCCCGCAAACGTCGCGCGACGACCAAATGCGCCAGTTCGCCCGGTGGCTCAAGGCCGGCGGCGCCACCGTCGAAACCGACGCCACCGGCGTGCCCAAGCAACTCATGGAAATTTCGCCCCTGTTCGGCTACGACACGGATTCCTTCGTCGAACGCTGGCACAGCCTGCCCATCAAGCCGGAGATCAGGGACGGACTCTATCTGGAATGAGCGGCCCCCAAGAGAAAGCACTGATATGAAGCCCTGCAATATTGTAGAGCCGACGCTTGCGCCGTGCCTCCGCGGGAACGCAAAATGGCATGTCGCAAGCGACAGCCCTACAGATTCAAAATCTCGGGTGACAAATGACGAATGGCACGAATTCTTCTTCCGAAATTAGTATTCGATTAGCGTATATTAGCGTTTTAAAAATCTCTTCCCATGACCTCCACCGAAAAAATCGCCCAAGCCGTCCAGGATGGAAAGCTACTGCCCAGCGCGGCGGAAAATCTCAGCGCCTGGCTGCAAACCGGTTTGCCCGACTGGGCCGCCAGCAGCATGACCGAGCTGATCGAGCGCGGCGAGTGGAGCGAGCTCAACGACCGTTTTTTCCGCTACCTCGAATTCGGCACCGGCGGCATGCGCGGCCGCACCATCGGCGTGAAGACCGCGGCCGCTGAGACCGGCCAGATCAGTGCCTCGGGTTCACCGGAATATGCCAATGTCGGTTGCAACCTGCTTAATGATTTCACACTCATCCGGGCCACCATCGGGCTTTACCGCTACCTCGCAAAGTACCTTGCGACGGAGCGCTGCTACGATCTGCCAAAACTGGTCATTGCCTACGACGTACGGCATTTCTCCCGGCATTTCTGCGAGCTCGCCGCCTCCACGTGGACGCGCCTCGGCGGCGTGGCGTTTATCTTCGACAGTCCGCGCTCGACTCCACAGCTCAGTTTTTCCGTCCGCTTTTTGCAGGCGCACACCGGGATCGTCATCACCGCCAGTCACAATCCGCCCCACGACAATGGCTTCAAAGCCTATTTCACCGACGGCGCGCAGGTGACGCCGCCGCACGACAAGGCCATCATTGACGAAGTGAACGCCGTGCCGCTTTCCGGCGTGCTGCAATTTCTTACCAAGGACATCAGCCGCGTGGTCACGCTGGGCCGCGATGCCGATGACGCCTACCTCGCCGCCGCGGCGCAGGCTGTGCTCGATCCCGCTATTCTCCGGCAGACCCCGCTCAAAGTTGTTTATACGAACATCCATGGCGTTGGCGCCGTTTCTTCCGTGCCGCTGCTGTTACATGCCGGTGTCCACGTCACCGAAGTGCCCGAGCAGTCCGCGTTCGATGCGCGCTTTCCCACGGTCAAGTCGCCCAATCCCGAGAACGCCGAGGCGCTGGCCATGGCTGTGGCGCTCGCGGAAAAGGGCGGACACGACGTAGTGATGGCGACCGATCCCGATAGTGATCGCATGGGCACCGCGGTGCGCAACCGCGCGGGCAAAATGGAATTGCTCACGGGCAACCAGGTAGGCGCGTTGCTCTCCGACTATCGCGTCACGAAATACAAGGAACTCGGCTGGATTCCCGCCCAGGGCACGCAGTCAGCAGTGATTGTTAAGACCTATGTGACCTCGCCACTGCTGGACGCGGTGGGGCGCGGACATGGCGTGAAAGTCATCAACACGCTCACCGGTTTCAAGTGGATCGCCGCCAAGATGGGCGGCTATGAAACCAAGTTGAAACAGCAATTTATCCTTAAGGAAGGTATCGCGCTCGACTACGATGCGACGCCCTTTCGCAAGCGGGCAGAGCTGCTGTTGAAATACAGTTCGTTTTATCTTTTCGGCACGGAGGAAAGCTACGGTTATCTGCCCAACGATTCGGTGCGCGACAAGGACGGCAATGCCGCCTGTCTGATGTTTGCCGAGCTGGCCGCCTGGGTGAAATCCCGCGGACTCACCGTGCCGGAATACCTCGACGAAATTTACCTGAAGTACGGTTTTTTCCTCGAAGGCGTGATCAACATCTACTTTGAAGGCGCCAGCGGAGCCGCTAAAATCAAGCGCATCCTCGATACGTACCGCGCGAACCCGCCCACCGCCTTTGGCGACACCAAGGTGACGCGGTTTCAGGATTTCGGCCGGGAACAATTCCACGATGCCGATGGCGAACTAATTCCTTCGCAGGACCTGTATCTCGTCACGCTGGCGAATGGTTATTCGTTTGCCGCGCGTGGCAGCGGCACCGAGCCGAAGATGAAATTCTACCTTTTCGCCCAGGAGCCGGTCAAATCGGCCACCGATCTATCCGCCGCGAAAGCCAAAGCCAAGGCCACGCTCGATGCCCTCAAGGCCTTGATCGACGCGGACGCCCGGAAACGCGCGGAAGGTTGAGGGGAAGGCGCGAATGGGTGGAGCGACTTGACTTCAAGGAGCTGCACAAGCCTGCGAGTTGAGATTGACCTAAAAAACTCAGCGGGCGTCCCGTTTGCCCGCAAAGGCGGTTGAGCGCAAAACCGCCCCTGCCAATTGAACCTGCGAGATTCAAATGACGCACACTTCAGTGCCTGTCTCACCTCGGTATGAGGTTGGGGCAGAAGGGGGGAAATCCTTCCCCTCATTAAAGAAATTTTAGGGCTTGGTTTTTAGGCGGCTGGACGGTTTAACCGACCCTTTCATCCCATGGCATTGGCACTCATTTTCTCAGGACAAGGCGCCCAGAAAGTAGGTATGGGCAAAACTTTGTGCGAAAGTTCAGCTTCAGCCCGTGAGTTGTACGACCAAGCTGGTCAAATTCTGGGCTGGGATTTGAAAAAAATCAGCCAGGAAGGCCCGGAAACAGAGCTGACCCAGACCAAAGTGTGTCAGCCGGCGCTGTTCGTCCATGGTCTCGCGGTCCTGGCCGCGTTACAAGAGAAGGGGAAACTGCCGGAAGTGAAGTTCGCCATGGGCTTGAGCCTCGGTGAAGTGACCGCCCTGACCGCCGCAGGAGTTTTTGATTTCGTGACCGGTCTCAAAGTAGTCGCTGAACGCGGTCGGCTGATGCAGCAGGCCTGTGAAAAAACCACCGGTGGCATGGCTGCGATCATCGGCGAGGAGCGCGCGAAAGTCTACGAACTGTGCAAGGAGTTCGACATCGAAGCCGCCAATTTTAACGCTCCCGGCCAGATCATCGTCTCGGGCGAAAAATCGAAAATCGCCGCCGCCGTCGCCGCCGCCAAGGATCGCGGCGTCAAGAAAGTCATGGCGCTGAGTGTCGCCGGGGCCTACCACAGCCGCCTCATGGAGCCGGCCCGGGTGGAGTTCGCGGCTTATATGGCCGGAGTGACTTTCAACCGGCCCAAGTTCACCGTTTTCAGCAACACCACGGCGCAGGTCGTCAGCGAACCCGATCAGATCCGGACCGCACTGATCCAGCAGGTCGTGTCGTCCGTGCTGTGGGAGGATTGCATGCGCCATTGCGCGGCGGCCGGCGCGACGGAATTCTGGGAATGCGGCCCGGGCGGCGTGCTGGCTGGCATGGCGCGGCGTACTGAAAAATCCTGGATAGTGAAAAGCTTTGCCGAATTTAACGACCTTCCCGCCTAAGTGAAAGACGCTCCTTTAACCCGTAATTTTTGTATCATTGCCCACGTCGATCATGGGAAGACGACGCTGTCCGACCGGTTGCTGGAGTTCACCAGCACGATCACGAAGCGGGTGATGACCGACCAGCACCTTGACTCGATGGACCTCGAGAAGGA
>JANYDX010000520.1 GCA_025363395.1 Verrucomicrobiota bacterium | reverse complement strand
GTCGCCGGCCTCAAAAACAAACGCCCGGACCGCGGGCGTAATTCCAATGATCAGGGCGAGGGCGAAGGCAGGCTGCCAGATGCGACGGTGGGGAGTGGCTTTGCTTGGATTCATATCGTAATGCAACGAATCTGGCCTCGGGTGCGGCGTCCGGGATTACAGGGTGGGGTGAAACAAGCCAAGGGGCTCGGTGGTTTGTTGTCTTCATCAAGCGAATTTTCGCGGTTCACTTCAAGGCCTAATCCAAGAATGGCAGAGGGGTGTTTGCCTCATTAGCCTTTTGACGCGTGGGGAAAATCAGTAACTTTCAAGGGATCGACGCTGCTGCACACATTCACATCAAGGGTGCCCGGGAACATAATCTGCGCGACTTGGAGTTGCGTATTCCGCGGGGCAAGCTCGTGGTACTGACCGGACCGAGTGGCTCGGGAAAATCGTCGCTCGCTTTCGACACCATCTATGCCGAGGGCTACCGGAAATACATGGAGAGCCTTTCTGCTTCGGCGCGGCAGGTGCTGGACCAGTTGAAACGCCCGGATGTGGATTTCATTCATGGGCTCTCCCCGGTTCTCGCTATCGAGCAGCGCACCGGCGGAGGCTCGCCCCGCAGCACAGTGGCGACAGTCACGGAAGTCGCCGATTATGCCCGCTTGCTGTGGGCGCTGTGCGGTGAGCAGCGCTGTCCGAAAGACGGTGGCCGCGTGGAAAAGCGTTCCCTCGACGATTGTGTCGCCCAGTTGCTGCGCGATGCTCCGGCGGAGCGCGCGATTATTCTGGCGGCCTGGATGACGGCGAAGCCGGCCATGTTGCGCGATGAACTCCCGCGGCTCCGCCAGCGCGGATTTCAACGCGTGCGTATTGCCGGCGAAATCAAATCGCTGGATGAGCCCGGCCTCGTGCCCAACGGCAGCGCGGATCTGGTGGTGGAACTGGTGGTTGACCGCATTGTCATCGCCGTCGACCAGCGCAGCCGCATCGCCGATTCGCTCGAACTCGCCTTCCGCGAGGGCCAGAATCGCGCCTTGGTTCTCGTGCAAAAAAACGCGGAGGCACCGTGGCGGGAAATTGCGCTGAGTCAGAATTTGAGCTGCGTGATTTGCGGCGATATATTCGAGCCGCTCACGCCCCGGCATTTTTCCTTCAATCACAGCGAAGGGGCTTGTCCCGACTGCGGCGGCCTGGGCCGGCAGATGACGTTCAGCGAAGAACTGATCGTGCCCAAACCGGAAAAAAGTGTGCGTGAAGGCGCGATCAAGCCCTGGCGGATCGGCGGCAGAAATCTCATCATCCGCCACAGTTCGATTCTCAAGCAACTTGCGGAACAACTGCCCTTCGATGCCGGAATTCCGTGGCAGGATTTGCCCCCGGAGACCCGTCATGCGCTCATCCACGGCGCGGGCGAGCGACTCTTCAGCTTCAGATTGCGGCGCACCCAGAAGGCCGAGCTCAAATCTTTTCCCGGTGTGATTGCCCTGTTGAATGTCGGCCGGCGCGAGTCGCGCAGCGACGGCTATCGCGCGCGTCTGGCGACCTTCATGTCGAGCGCCGAATGCCCGGCGTGTCATGGCTTGCGGCTGAATGCGCGGAGTTCCGCGGTGCTGGTCGGCGGTATTTCTTTTGGCGTTTTTGACGCCATGAACATCCGCACGGCACTTGAGTTCACGCGTAGTTTGTCCGGGGTGTTGCCGGCGACGGAAGCCGTGGGCGAGGTGTTGGGCGGAATTTCGCAACGCCTGCATTTTCTCACGGAAACCGGTCTGGGCTACCTGACCTTGGATCGCGAATACCCGAGCTTGTCGGGGGGAGAAGCGCAGCGCGTCCGGTTGGCCACGCAATTGGGCATGGGCTTGGTCGGCGTGATCTACGTTCTTGATGAACCCAGCATTGGCCTGCATCCGCACGACAACCAGCGGCTGCTCGCCAGTCTTCGCGAATTGCGGGACCGCGGCAACACGGTGCTCGTGGTGGAGCACGATGCCGACACGATGCGCATGGCCGATGAGTTGATCGAGCTCGGGCCCGGCGCCGGCACGGAAGGCGGCCGGATTTTATTTCAAGGAACGCCCGCGGAGGCCCTCAAGCTGCCAGTCGCGAGTTCGCCCACGGGCGCCTACCTCGCCGGGAAACTTGGCGTGGTCAAAGAGGCGAAAGAAAAGAAACCCGATGACCGCTGGCTCACCGTGAAAGGCGCGACCGAACACAATCTCAAGAACATCGAGGCCCGCTTTCCCGTCGGGTTGTTGACTTGTGTCACGGGTGTATCCGGATCGGGCAAGAGTACCCTCGTGAATGATATTCTGGCGACGGCGGCCGCGCGGAAGCTCAACGGGGCAAAGTCGCTGCCCGGCCGTCATCGCGGTCTGACGGGTTTGGACTATTTTGAGAAAGCCGTGCAGGTGGACCAGGAGCC
>JANYDX010000323.1 GCA_025363395.1 Verrucomicrobiota bacterium | reverse complement strand
GTCATCTGGGTGGTCTTCGCAGTGAACTTTTTCTGGACGCTGGCCCGGCGTCACGAGAAGTCCCTCTATGTTGCGATCTGGTTCTACATTTCGACGATCATCACGGTGGCGATACTCTACATCGTTAATCATCTTTCGGTTCCGACCTCGATGCTACACAGCTATCCGGTATTCGGCGGCGTGCAGGATGCGCTGGTGCAATGGTGGTACGGGCACAACGCGGTGGCGTTTTTCCTCACCACACCGATCCTCGGCATCATGTACTATTTCCTGCCGAAAGCGGCGGAAAGGCCGGTGTATTCCTACCGGCTTTCGGTGATTCACTTTTGGTCGCTGGTGTTTCTCTACATCTGGGCCGGTCCGCATCACCTGCTGAACACTGCACTACCCAACTGGCTTCAGCTGCTCGGCACCACGTTCTCACTCATGCTCTGGGCTCCGTCCTGGGGCGGCATGCTCAACGGTCTCCTCACCTTGCGCGGCGCATGGGGCAAGCTTCGCACCGATCCGGTCATTAAGTTCTTTGCTGCTGCCGTCACATTCTACGGTATGGTCACCTTCGAGGGTCCGCTGCTTTCCATCAAATCGGTCAATGCCCTTGCCCACTACACGGACTGGATCATCGCTCACGTCCATGCCGGTGCGCTTGGTTGGAACGGCTTCATGGCTGCGGGCATGTTCTACTGGCTGGTGCCCCGCCTCTGGAACCGGCCGCTGCATTCCCAGTCGCTCGCCAATCTGCACTTCTGGCTCGGGCTGACGGGCATCCTCCTCTACGTTTCCGCAATGTGGGCGTCCGGCCTCACTCAAGGACTGATGCTCAATGCGACCGCCGAGAACGGCACGATTTTGAAGTATCCGAATTTCCTCGAAACGCTCACTGCCGTCCGGCCACTGATGCTGCTGCGGGTCGTGGGCGGCGGACTTTACCTGACCGGCTTTCTGCTCATGGGCTACAATATCTGGCGCAGCATCCGCCATGCGGCCGCCATCAACGGCACGATCGAAGTTTTCGTCGAGGCGCCGGCCCCCAGCTCCGGTCTGGGTCTGCGCGGAACTTTCTTCAACGCGCCTGTCATCTACACCACGCTCATTCTGCTCGGGGCCTGCGTATGGATGTTCACCAGCGGCTGGCTGAACATTTTTGGACTGATCGGGACAATTTTCTGCGTCCTGCTTGCGGTCGGACATTTTCAAACGCGAAGTACCAAATGGGGCGAATGGTATGACCGGCTTTTAGTTAACGCGCTCCCGTTTACGATTTTGACTTCCCTCGCGGTGGTCGTGGGCGGGCTGATCCAGATCATTCCCATGATCACCATTGACCGGACGATGCAGACCGAGGATCGCGTCGCGCGGATATACACCCCTCTCGAACTTGCGGGTCGCGATCTCTATCTCCGCGAGGGTTGTTACAACTGCCATTCGCAAATGATCCGCACGCTCGTGCCCGACGTTATGCGCTATGGCGATTATTCACGTCTCGGCGAATCCATCTGGGATCATCCGTTTCAATGGGGTTCCAAGCGCACCGGCCCCGATCTCGCGCGCATCGGTGGCAAATACAACCACGCCTGGCATTACGATCACCTGGAAAATCCGCGCAACATCTCCATCGGTTCCAATATGCCTTCCTACACGTGGCTCAAGGAAGGGAACACGGATTATGCCGCACTCTCCTCCAAGATCCGCGTTCAGCGCATGCTCGGGGTGCCGTTTCCGGCTTGGTCGCCGGCCATGATCGACGCGCTCGCCCAAGAACAAGCAAAAGCCATCGCAAAAGAACTCCGCGACCAGGGCCGCTATGTCGACGCCGATCGCGAAGTCGTCGCCCTCATCGCCTACTTGCAGAGCCTTGGAAAAACGTGGGAACCCACCGGCGCCCCGGCCGCTGTCGCACGCTGACCCAAACCCAAATTCAAACCCAAACCCAAACCCAAATTCAAACCCAAACCCAAACCCAATCCCAAACCCAAACCCAATCCCTGTCCCGAAACCGTTAACCGATTCCCTCCATGTTCCACCGCATCATCTACGAAGACTGGCAATTGATCTTCCCGGTCATCGCCCTCGCTGTCGCTTCCTGTATCTACCTCGCCGCCGCCTGGCGCGCTGCCCACATGACTCCAAAACAGGTCGAGCGGCTCGCCCACCTTCCGTTCGAAAACGAATAAGCTCTCATGCAATCGCCCCCGCCACCGCCCGATGATCCCGGAATCAAAATGCGGGAACACATCTACGACGGCATCAAGGAATACGACCAGCGTCTGCCGAATTGGTGGCTGAACACTTTGTATGGAACGATCCTGTTCTCCATCGTCTATTGGTTTGTCAACGTCATCGCCGGCGTCGTTCCTTCCGACGGCACCCAGATCGACGCAGCAATGACCCGCATTTCCGCCGAAAAAATGGCCAGCTCCATTGACGTCTCCAGCGACAGCAAGCTCTGGGAGATGGGCCGCAACGCGGTTTTCATCGACTCGGGCCGGCAGACTTTCAACTCGCTGTGTGTGGCCTGTCATCTGCCCAGCATGCGCGGCAAGTCTGAAATTCCCACCGCCGTCGGGCCCGACCTCACGGACACCGCTTGGATTCATGGTGGCACGCCGAAGGAAATATACACGACCGTGGCAAAAGGGGTTCTCGCCAAGGGCATGCCGGCCTGGGAACCCGTACTCGGACAGAAAAAAACGGCCGAGGTCGTCGCCTACATTCTCAGCCATCATCAGAAAGATGAGGCCATCACCCTCCAGGAGGCGAACAAGTAGCTACTGCTTCCCAATGCCCCGATGTGCTCAAACCACGCATGAGCGCAGAACTAAAATCTTCCGTTCCTCCCTCCGCCCGAAGCCCGGGCCATCGTCCAGTCGTCGACTCGGTCACAACGATCAACGCCGATGGCTCACACCACGCTTTGTTCCCGGCCGACGTACGCGGGCGCTTCACGGTGTGGCGCCGGTACAGCGCTCACGTCCTGATTTCCGTTTATCTGTTGCTCCCGTGGATTCCAGTGAAAGGTTATCCGGCGGTGTTTCTCGACGTGGCCGGGCGTCGCTTTCATTTCTTCGGTTTCACCCTCGCCACGCAGGATGTGTGGCTGCTTTTCTTTGGCGTGTCCGGCCTGGGCTTCGCGTTGTTTTTTCTCACCGCGCTTTTTGGCCGCGTTTGGTGTGGCTGGGCCTGTCCTCAAACCGTTTTCCTCGACCACGTCTACCGTCCCATCGAGCGCTGGATCGAGGGTGACGCGCCGGCTCGCCGCGCGCTCGCGGCCGCGCCGATGACGGCCGCGAAATTCGGGCGCCGCGTGGCCAAACATTCGCTCTACATTGTCGCCTCGCTCGTCATCACCCACCTTTTCCTCGCCTATTTCGTCAGCATCCCGGAACTCTGGCTTTACCTGCATGAAGCTCCGGGTGACCACTGGGCCTCGTTCCTCTTTGTCTTCATCGCGGCCGGTCTCCTCTATTCCAACTTCGCGTGGTTTCGCGAACAGCTCTGCATCGTCATCTGTCCTTACGGCCGGCTCCAGTCGGCCCTGAGCGACGATCACACCATGACGATCGGTTACGACGCCCTGCGCGGCGAACCGCGCGGCCGGCTCGGCACTCCCGATGCCGGCGCCTGTATCGATTGCAACCGCTGCGTGCAGGTGTGTCCGACGGGCATCGACATCCGCCACGGCTTGCAACTCGAGTGCGTCGGCTGCGCCGCATGTATTGATGCCTGCGACGAGGTCATGATAAAGGTCCACCGTCCCACCGGGCTCATTCGTTACGATTCATTGAATGGACTTGGTGGCGGCATCACCCGCTGGCTGCGCCCGCGCACGCTGGTCTATGGCTTTCTCCTGCTCTGCGGCGCTGCTGCCGCAACGTTTGCCTTTTCCACGGTGAAGCCGGTTAATTTTCTCGTTTATCGCATGAGCGGCGCCGCGTATTTCGTGGGCTCGCAGGAGGTGAGGAATCAATTCATGGTTCGACTCGTCAGCAAACGCACCACGCCGGCGACGTTCACTGTCAGGACGGAAAATTTGCCCACTGGGGTTCGCCAAACGGGTTTCGGTGCGCCCGTCACGCTGGCTCCACTCGCCGAATCCGTCAGCCCGCTGGTCTTGCTCATCGAGCGCAAGGATTACCACGGTCCCTTCAAATTCACCGTGAAGGTGTCTAGCTCACTGGATAAATTTACTCTCATCCGCGAGGTCGAGTTCATGGGCCCGGACGCCCGCCTGCTGGAGGAGGAAGATCATGACAAAGGCATCAAACGTTAAGCTCTGGCTTTTTGTCATCGGCGGTTTCGCCTGCCTCATCACGGCGTATGTCTTCGCTTTCCAGGCGATGCATGCGGCGCAAATCCGCGATGTTCCACTCGCGAGAAAAGGAGTGAAGCCATGACCGGTGAACTCGCCGGCATCACTGGTCCCACCACCGCGTTTGTCGCGGGACTCGTCACCAGTTTGCACTGCGCCGGGATGTGCGGACCGCTCGCTTGCGCACTCATGCCCGCCACGCGTGACGATGCCGACCCGCAGGTCGTCAGCACTACCTACCATGTTGCCCGGCTTT
>JANYDX010000027.1 GCA_025363395.1 Verrucomicrobiota bacterium | reverse complement strand
GGGCAAGTTCGCCAAGCGCTTCATCGACGAGAACAACAAGTATGGCCGCAAGACCATGAACAAATTCCGCAACAAGGAACGCGGCCAGAAGATCGAGGTCGTTGGAGCCAAGTTGCGCGCAATGATGCCGTTCCTGAATCCGGTCACGATTTCGAAATAAGCGGGGAATGACCGTCTTTTTCTTTCTCGAATTCCCCCGTTCTCTTTTTTCAGCCATACCACTGAGTAAAAGAAAACGGGGAAGATGACGGGAAAGAGAAGGATTCAACCCCGTTCCATTCATGTTCTCCTGCGTCCACCTCTTTGATGTCAGCCTGCGCGATGGCGCACAGGCTCCCTGACGCATTTAACCTCCGAACGAACCGCCTTCACGGAAATACTCCCATGAGTCAGATCAGCCCCCGTCCTTTGGTTGAGATCTTCGACACCACCTTGCGCGATGGTTCGCAGCGCGAGGGCATCTCGTATTCGCTCGACGACAAATTGCGCATCGCGCGCAAGCTCGACGAACTCGGGGTCGCCTTTATCGAGGGTGGCTGGCCGGGCTCGAATCCCAAGGACGTGGCCTTTTTCGAGCGCGCCCGCGCCGAGAAATTCACCCACGCCAAGCTGGTCGCCTTTGGCGCCACGCGCCGCGCGAAACTGAAGCCGCAGGACGACCCAAGCGTGCGCGCACTCGTCGATGCCGGCACGGAAGTCTGCACGATTTTTGGGAAGTCCTCCCCGTTGCAGGTGTTGGAAGTATTGCGCACCACCTTGGAGGAAAACCTTGCGATGATCGAGGACACGGTCGCATGGCTTCGTGCGCAAAACCGGCGCGTGATCTACGACGCCGAGCATTTTTTTGACGGCTACGATGCCGACCCCGCCTACGCGTTACGGACGCTCGACGCCGCCCGCAAGGGTGGGGCGGAGACACTGACACTGTGCGATACCAATGGCGGCCACCTGCCTTGGGAAGTGGAAGCGAGCGTCAGGGCGGTCTGTGCCCATTTCGGTCCGGACGTCCGGATCGGAATCCACGCGCACGACGACACTGGCTGCGGTGTGGCCAATTCGGTCGCCGCGGTGCGGGCGGGAGCGTCGCATGTGCAGGGCACCATCAACGGTTATGGCGAACGCTGTGGTAACGCCAACCTGTGCGTGATAATTCCCAATCTTGAATTGAAGCAAGGCCGCCAGGCGCTCCCTCCGGGTGCGCTGCCGCGTCTGCATGAGATGGCCCGCTTCGTCGCTGAGGTGGCCAATCTCGCTCCCGACGAGCACATGGCGTACGTGGGCAACAGCGCTTTCGCCCACAAGGGCGGCGTCCACGTTTCCGCGATGCAGCGGCATCCGGACGCGTACCAGCATATCAACCCGGCGCTGGTCGGTAATGAAATGCGCGTCGTCGTCAGCGAGCTTTCCGGCCGGGCGAATGTCGTTTCCAAGGCGGTCGAGCTCGGTCTTACCGGACTTGATGAGAAAACCGGCGCGCAAGTCGTCGAACTCATCAAGCTGCGGGAGAACGAAGGTTTTTCCTTCGAGGCCGCCGAGGCCAGCGTCACTCTGATTGCCCGCCGCCTGGCGTCCAATTATCAGCCGCTGTTCCAATTGCTCGATTATCGGGCGATGGTCAGCCGTCATCACGACAAACCTTTTGCCGAAGCCACGATCAAACTGAAAATCGGCGGGCAGGAAGTACATACTGCGGCCGAGGGCAATGGTCCGGTCAATGCCTTCGACATGGCGCTGCGCAAAGCGCTGCAGCCGCTTTTCCCGCAGGTCGATCACATCCAGCTGGCGGATTACAAGGTGCGCATCCTCAACAGCAACTCCGGCACGGGTGCAGTCACCCGCGTGCTGATCGACTGGCACGATGGTCAGCGCCGCTGGAGCACGGTGGGAGCGGGCACCAGCATTCTCGACGCCACCTGGCTCGCGCTGGCCGACGGTTACGAATTCATTCTTGCACCACGGGCTGCGTCTGCCGCCATGGCCGCGAGCGCCTGAGTTATCAGGTCATTTCTTATATTTATACACGTATGAACGCTCACATTGTATTGCTGCCCGGCGACGGTATTGGACCCGAAGTGGTCAAGGAAGCCCGGCTCGTGCTCGAGGCCGTAGCCAAGCGCCACGGCCACCAATTTAAATTTACCGAGCACCTGCTCGGAGGCTGCGCCATCGACGCGACGGGCACGGCCATGCCGGATGAAACCCTCGCCGCATGTCAGGCGGCTGATGCCGTGTTGCTGGGCGCGGTCGGTGGACCGAAATGGGATGATCCCGCGGCCAAGGTGCGTCCGGAGCAGGGTTTGCTGGGTCTGCGCAAAGGCATGCAGCTTTACGCCAATCTCCGTCCCGTGCGGCCGATGCCGGCCTTGGAACATATTTCCCCGCTCAAGCCCGAGCGCATCCGCGGAGTGGATTTTCTCGTCGTGCGCGAATTGACCGGCGGTCTGTATTTTGGCGCACGCGGCCGCAAGGGCACCGGCGAGGACGAGCAGGCTTTTGATACGATGATTTACAGCAAGTCCGAAGTCCGGCGCGTTGTGAAGCTGGCCTTCCAACTTGCGAAAGGGCGCCGTAGTCTCGTGACTTCCATCGACAAGGCCAATGTCCTGGAGTCATCCCGGCTCTGGCGGCAGGTCGCGGTTGAAGTCGGCAAGGAATTTCCCGCGATCAAGCTGGAGCACCAGCTGGTGGATTCCGCGGCGATGCGCCTGGTCACGCACGCGGCGCAGTTTGACGTGCTGGTCACGGAAAACATGTTTGGCGACATCCTAACGGATGAGGCGGCGGTGCTCGCCGGCTCGCTCGGCTTGCTGCCCAGTGCGTCGCTGGGTGACGGCACGAAAGGACTCTACGAGCCGATTCACGGGTCGGCTCCCGATATTGCGGGGAAGGGGATCGCCAACCCGGTGGGAACCATACTTTCCGCGGCGATGCTGCTGCGGCATTCACTCGGTCTCGAAAAGGAGGCCCAGGAAATCGAGCGGGCGGTCACACTTGCCTTGGAGGCCGGCCAGCACACGGCGGATCTCGGAGCCAAGCAACCGCTCACCACTTCCCAAATGGGCCAGGCCGTGCAACAGCGGCTGGGCTGACCTTGTGGGCTGCAACATTTCCTGCCACCCGGCTTTAACCTTACCTTTTCAATGAGCACTTCTTCCTCAAAACCGCTCGATACCACGCGTTATATTGCCCGGCATGTGGCTGGCCTCCGCCGTTCCGGCATTCGTGATTTTTTCGAGCTGGTAGCCAAGACCGATGGCGTCATTTCGCTCGGCATTGGCGAGCCCGATTTTGACACGCCGCAGCCGATTCGCGATGCGGTGACGACCGCCATGAACGAAGGAAAAACGCACTACACGTCCAACATGGGACTGCCGGCGTTGCGCGCGGAAATTTCGCGCTATGTGGAGCGCCAGTTCAACGTTAGCTACCGTCCGGATGACGAGGTGCTGGTCACGGTCGGTGTTTCCGAAGCGCTGGATCTGACGATGCGGGCTTTGTTGAATCCGGGGGAAAAAGTCCTCTATCACCAGCCCTGCTATGTTTCGTATGCGCCCACGGTCGAGTTGGTGTACGGCGTGGGCGTGCCGGTGGCAACGAGTGCCGCCGAGCTGTTTTCGCTCGATGCGCCGGCGCTTGAGGCGGCCTGGCAGCCGGGCTGCAAGCTGCTCCTGTTGAATCTGCCGTGCAATCCGACGGGCGGCGTCTGCTCGCGCGAGCAGCTCGAGCGCATCGCGAAATTTGCGATCGAGAAGGATTTGATCGTGGTCAGTGATGAAATTTATTCCGAGCTGATTTTCGAGGGCACGCACACCAGCATCGCCAGTCTGCCCGGCATGCAGGAACGCACGATTTTGCTGCACGGTTTTTCCAAGGCTTTTGCGATGACCGGTTTTCGGCTCGGTTACGCCTGCGGACCTGCGCCCCTGATCGAGGCCATGATGAAGGTGCACCAATATTCAATGCTGTGCGCGCCCAGCCTGAGCCAGGAAGCCGCGCTGGTGGCGCTGCGTATGGGCGACGATGCGACCAAGTACATGCGCGACCGGTATCGCGAGCGCCGTGATTTATTTGTCCGCCGGATTAATGCGGCCGGGCTCGCGTGTCATGCGCCGCGCGGTTCCTTCTATGCGTTTCCATCGGTGGCGGCCACCGGCCTCAACGAGGGTGAATTTGCCCGCCGTTTGTTGACCGAGCACAAGGTGGCGGTGGTGCCCGGCACCGCGTTCGGCGACGCCGGTCGCGGCCACGTGCGCGCCTGCTTCACCGCTAACGAGGAAAAATTAATGGCGGCCTGCGACCGGATCGAGCGGCTGTTGAGTACGCTTCGGCCGGCCGTGCAGGTTTGATTTTCACCGGCCCCGCCTCGGTGGACCGGCATTGATGAAAAAAAGGTCCCGGCGGAATACTTCCGGGGCGGGGAAAGAATTTTGGCGTTGGCAAACAGGGTGAGCAGGCAGGGAAAAAGCCAAGACGATTGGCCTTCTACGCCTCCTGAGTGGGAGGCAGTCCATCAGGTGGAGAGGAAGCCTCCTCCGGCAAGGCATATCGAAAAAAGGCGCAGCCGAATTGGCTGCGCCTTGGAAAATTAAATATTCCCAGCCGGCTCAGTTGTTGCCGGGTTTCTGGCTCGATTCGGACTTCTTTTCGCCCTTGTCGTCTTCGGACCCTTCTTTCGACGCTTTCTTGAATTCGCGGATGGACTCACCGAGTCCCTTGGCGAGTGAAGGCAGTTTCGCGCCGCCAAAGAGCAGGAGGATGATCAAAAAGATGATCATCAACTCCGGTCCACCAAGGCCGAAGATGCCGGCGAGTAGGAAAGGGGAAAGTGACATGGGAATCAGGCTAGAATCGAGTGTGGGCAAGTAAAGGCCGAAAGCGGCTTCAGTCCTGGGGGAAGAGAGCTTTGCCTATGGGACCGCCTTGTTTGATGAACTGGGGCGGGATCAACGGTGGCTTTTTTAGCAGGTTTTGCGGATTGTCGATTTGTTCGGCATCAAAGAAGCCGTGCAACTGGCGGATACGCGTCGGATGGCGCATCTTGCGCAAGGCCTTGGCCTCGATCTGGCGGATGCGTTCGCGCGTGACCTTGAATTGTTTGCCCACCTCCTCGAGCGTGCGGCTGTAGCCATCCACGAGGCCGAAACGCAGCGTGAGGACGCGACGCTCACGCTCGGTGAGGGAGTCGAGCACGTCCATGATCTTTTCGCGCAAGAGCGAGAAGGCGGTCATGTCGTATGGATTGTCTGCAGACTTGTCTTCGATGAAATCACCGAAGCTGGTGTCGTCGCCGTCGCCCACGGGCGATTGCAGCGAGATTGGCTGCTGCGCCATCTTCATGATCTGCTGCACGCGTTCGACGGGCAGGTTCATTTCTTCCGCGACTTCCTCCGGTGTTGGCTCGTGGCCGAATTCCTGGAGAAGCTGTTTCTGCACCTGCATGACCTTGTTGAGGGTCTCGATCATGTGCACCGGGATGCGGATGGTGCGGGCCTGGTCGGCGATCGAGCGGGTGATCGCCTGACGGATCCACCAGGTGGCGTAGGTGGAGAAC
>JANYDX010000503.1 GCA_025363395.1 Verrucomicrobiota bacterium | reverse complement strand
AGTCACCCGGATGTGAGAGGGGTAAAACCTTCTAACAAAAAACTCCTCCTAAAAAAACGGAAAGCCGCCTGATGATCTCAGGCGGCTTTCGTTTTTTAAGGAAAACCCTGATGCGCGAACGATTAATTAAAAACCAACCGCTCACGCATCATGTCTAACAGTCTCATCACCCTCGCCTCACTTCGCATCAGCGAAGCGAACCCAAACCACCATCTCTGGAATAACAACGGGACGTGGTTCCTTCACTACACGGTTTATCCGACCCCCTTCACCAAGGAGCGCGTCCGCCGCTCCCTCGGCACCAAGTGCGTCACCACCGCCCGGGACCGCCGCGATCAGTTTTTCGGCCACCTGGCCAAATCCTCCAAAGGCTCCGCCGGAATCGGACAGGTCGCTGTAGCCTGAAGTTTATCCATCGCCAACACCTTTTGAGCCCGCTGCAAAGCGGGCTCTTTTTTTGGCCCACTCCCCTGGCTCAAGCCACAATCGCCTCACGGGATCCTCAGCTGCATGCCGACGCGCAGCGAACTCGAGCCTTGCAGGACTTCGCGATTGGCTTGGAAAACATCCTGCCACCGGTTGGGCGTACCATAATAGCGCATGCTGATGCGCGAAAGCGAATCGCCCTCGGTGACGGTATGATAACGGACATTGGTTTCGTTCGAAGTGATATTGGACGCCGGACGAAGCGGGGCCTGACCGCCCGAAGCGATGGCGGCAGCGGGCGTACCCAGCCGCGCAGTCGCCGCAATCTGGTCGAGCGTGCCTTGCGCCTGTGTCAGCCGCGCCATCAAAGCGCTGTTCTCCTGCCGGAGCTGGGCAATGATCGAGGCCCTCTCCCGCTCCTGCGCGGAGGCGGCTTCCACCAAACGGGATTGAGCCGTCCGGGCATTGTCCAACTCACGCCGCATCTGCGCCAGCTGCGCGGTCACCGCATCGATATTCTGCTGTCCGCTTCGCTCGGAGTCCGTCCGCTGCTGTTCGGCCGCACGGACGTTTTGAGTCAGGCGGGTGATGTCTGCGCGATAGGATTCCACCAGGCGGTGCATGTCCTCCTTTTCCTGCTCCAGCTTCGTGTTGGCCTGCGTCAATTCCGCGACCGAGGTATTGTGCGATTCCGAAGCTTTTTCCGCTTCATTGGCCCGGGACTGTTGCGCGGCCAGATCAGCCTGGGCCTTTTCGGCCGACTGGCGGCTCTCCGCCAATTGCGCGCTGAGATCCCCCGTGCTCTTGTGTAACGAATCCAGTTCCTGCTGCGCCTTGACCAGTTCCGTGCCGACTGATTCCAGTTTTTCCTGCAAGGCCGCCCGCTCGTCCGACAGCCCGGAGACGACCTTCGCCGCTTTGCGCGCCTCTTCAAATTGCATGGTCAACACATCGCGCTCTCCCGCGATTTTTTGGGCGTCGCCGGTCAACCGCTGGTTCTGCCGGCGCAGTTCATCCGCAGCCGAAGTCAGCTCACGAACCTTGGTCCGCAACTGCTCCACTTCTTCGCCCGAGGCATTGGTGTCGTTTTCCTTCGCCGATACCAAGGCGCGATTGGCTTCCGTGAGCGAGCGGTTCGTATCGCGGGTGCGTTGCAATTGGGAAGCCATCGTGGCGATTTCCTTGGCGGTGCCGTTGCGCTCCTCCTCCACCTGGCTTTCCAACTCCTTCACGTGCGCCTGGAGCGTGCTAATCTCCATTTTGTAGGCATCAGGCTGCGCCGCGGAAACCGCCTGGGATTGGGCGGCGAGCGCGGCATCGGTGGATTTCCGGGCGTTCTCCAAATCCTTTTCCAGCTTGTCGTTCGCCGCGGTCAGTTCCGCCACCGTTGCGGTCAATTTGTCGATCGACGCGCCGCCCTCAACCAAATTGACCGGCGATTTTGCCGCCTCGCCACCACTCTGCGACGGGCCGGCTTTCGCCGCCTCCAGTTGTTTTTGCAATTCGGACAGACGCGCCTGCGCCTGATCGAGGTCGCGCCGGTTGCTGTTCATGAACGCCGCGAGTTGTTCGTTGTCGCGGGCCAGCTGTTCGTTTTTCAAACGCATGGTCGACGCTTCCGCTCCGGCCTGCCGCAGCCGGTTGTTTTCTTCCCTCAGCGAGGCGCGCTCCTCCCGCAGGCTGGCAAGGTCGGTGGGGTCGCGGCCCGCTCCCGCCGCCGGGACGCCAAGCTTGGTTGCGGCCAGTTGTTTTTCCAAGCGATCATTTTCCGCCGTCAACTCGGCCACGGAGGCGCCACTCTTTTCCAATGCCTGATTGGCCTCGTCGAGCTGTTGCTGCAGCCGGGTCAATTTCTGCCGGGCGGTGACCGACCCGGCCTCCGCCGCCTGGGCCGCCGCAGTTTTTTCGTGCAACATCTTTTCGAGCGCCGCGGCCCGTTTTTCGAGTTTGTCTTTCTCGCTCTGCAAAAGGGTCACCGATGTCTGCAGCGGTCCCCCGGGCGGCGAGACGGGCGGCTCGATCGCGGGTTTATCAACGGTGACGGACGCCGCATTTCCCACGGCCTCTTTGGCGTCATCGGCCGGCTTGACGTCATCGGCCGCCTTGACTGGCGCGGGACTGACCACAGACACCGCGGCGGCGGGCGAAGATTGTGCGGCCGGCTCGGGAGTCGGCACCGGGGCCGCCTTATGCTCATTCACGAGGCGCGTCACCTCGGCGAGTTGAGCCGGAGTCAAACCTTGGGCGACAAAATCACGGGCGGCGGGACTCGCCCCACCCTGCACGGCGAGGTTGAGCCACACCAGAGCCTGAACCGGATCTTTCACGAGACCACCCCGGCCCTCCGACATCATCAGGCCATAATTATTCTGGGCGGAGGCGAAACCTTGGTCGGCGGCGGCGCGGTAGAGAGCGGCGGCGGCGGTTTCGTTTTTTTTCAAGCCCCGACCCTCCTCCTGCAACAGGCCGAGATTGTACTGCGCTCGGGCAAAACCGTGATCGGCCGCCGGCTGATACCAACGCGCCGCCTGGGCCTCGTCCTTCCTCACGCCTCGGCCGCTTTCATACGCGAGACCAAGATTGAACTGGGCCTCGGTGATGCCTTTTTCCGCCGCCTGTTTGTACCACAAATTGGCTTCAAACAAATCCTGTCCGATCCCACGCCCCGCCGAATACATATTGCCGATGTTGAATTGCGCCGGACCAAAGCCCTGCTCGGCCGCCTTCAGATAATATTTGAAGGCCTGCCGTTCATCGGCCGGCACACCGCGGCCCAGCTCGTAGGCTAGACCGAGATTGAATTCCGCCGGGGCAGAGCCCTGGTCCGCCGCACGCCGATACCAGAGCAGCGCCGCCGCATAATCCTGCTTCACCCCGGAACCGCTCGAATAGGCATTGCCCAGGGTATTCTGGGCGTTGGTATCCGCCTGCTCCGCCCGGTCGCGAATTTGCGCCAGGTCAACGGTCGGAACCGACTCCGCCCGCGCCCGGGTTGCGACCAGACTCCCGAGCAGGGCGACACTGAAAACGGCTCGCCCGATTTTTGCTGGAACCGAGAAGCGGGGTAACGCGGCGGGATAACGCACGTTTTAACTTAAGGGGACAACCCGACACGGGAGCAAGGCCGCATCCTGCATGCCGTGGATAATTTTTTTATCCGGCGGGCAAAAAGTCGCGAGCGCACCCGACAATCTGGTCTGTCCGCCCACCACAAAATAATAAGGGCACAACCGCAACCGGCCCGCTTTGGCCACCGCAGTTGCCGGTGCGCCGGCCGGCGGCTGGTCGTAGATCAAATGCTGCAAGCGTTTCGGTTTCCGGTATTCCTGCAGCAGGTGCAGATTCGCCGGAGCCAGCCGGAGCGCCTGTTCAACGCCGTGCTGCCACTCCTCGCGCGAACAATCGCTGCCGAGCACCACGCTGCGCGCGCCCCACGCCGTTTCATGGAAGCCGCTGATTTTGATGATAAGATCCCGCTCCTTTTGTGACGCGGAGATCAGGTCGCGCCAATCAGATGGCATGCGCCCTCCCACCCGCGGCCCGTCGAGCACCGCGCCGGGAGGCAGTGGCGCGGGATCCATGATCCACGACTGGGGAATCAATTGCCGCAGGAGTTTCAGGCTGCGGCTGCTGATCGATTCCCCCCAGAATTCCTGCAGGAGGTGGTGATGGAAAAGTGCGAGGGAAAGTTTCTCCTCTTGAAAATGCCGCATGGGCGGGGCGATCGCCACCGCACCATTCTGCCACGCTTCCATGATTTCGGGCGCGATGCGCACATTTGCCCAGTCGAACAATTCAAAGAAGCGATAGATGACATCGATCTTCTCCGGTGTGCCTTCCGCGTTGAAAAACAATTCGCCGCTAAGCGGAAACACGTCCTCCGGGCGCATGCTGAAAACGCGCTTGCCGGATCGTTGCAGCTGTTCGGCCAGCCAGCGCATTTCGGGTCGGTAGGTGGCCGCTTCATCGCTCACCAAAATCGCAATCAAGGGATTGCGCACGCCCGGCCGCAAGGCGGCGAGCGACTGGTGGAAGTTCTCCACCATCGCCCCGCCGTGACCGAGGATCGCCGGGTCGGCATCGCCGCCATAGAGCTGGTTCAGGAATGCGGTAAGACCGATGCCACCGGGCACCGAGTCCAGTTCCGTCAGCGCAAAACCCTCCTCGGTCAGCAGCAAATCCGGCCGCAACACGGTGGGAAACGCCCCCCGATTTTTGGGGTCGCGCGCATGTTGCACGAGGGCGGCCGGCTTGCCGCGATCCAGGTATTCCGCCACCCATGGCGCGACGAACGGCTTATTGCGCAAAAGATTTTTCCCGGCCACCGAACGCAAATAAAGCGTTTCCAACGCCTGGTGAAATTCGAGACAAGCCCCGCCAATTTGCTCGAGCTGCGTCAACTGCTCGACCGTCAGCGGCCAGGCCTGCGGGGAGAGCTGCCAGGTCTTGTCCTCGAACAGCGACTGGGTGCTGAAGGCGGAGCGTAGGGTTTCGAAGGAAAGATCAGTCATCGCAATCAATGGGCTGAAAGACTGGAATGCGGAATGGCAGAAATTGCGAGCGGGAGTTGAATGCCTCAGGTCGTCTGTCTTGGGTGCTTCACTTCCCCCTCCACTAGTCGTCAATCTGGATATCCTTGTTGCGGTGACGCGGACAGCCGGCGCGGAGCCACCCGTAGATAAAGCGGTCCAAATCACCGTCGAGCACGCCCTGCGTATCGCTGGTGTTCACGCCCGTGCGCAGATCCTTCACCATTTGATACGGCTGGAGCACATAGCTGCGAATCTGGCTGCCGAAGCCGATTTCACCTTTCTCGCCGTAGAATTTTTCCATTTCGCCGCGTTTGTCGTCGAGCCGCTTCTCATAAAGACGCGCCTTCAACACCACCATCGCGGTGGCCTTATTCTTGATCTGGGAGCGCTCGTTTTGACACACGACGACGATGCCGGAGGGAATGTGGGTGAGCCGCACGGCGGAGTCGGTGGTATTGACGCCCTGACCGCCCTTGCCGGAGGAACGATAAACATCGGTGCGAATCTCATCCTCGGGGATGTCGATGACAATTTCCTCGGTGATCTCAGCCACGACATCGATTGCGCAAAAGGAGGTGTGCCGGCGCTTGTTGGAATCAAACGGGCTGATGCGCACGAGCCGGTGCACACCGCGTTCGGCCTTGGCGTAACCGTATGCGTTCTCGCCCTTGATCAAAATCGTGGCCTTGGAAATGCCGGCGGTATCGCCGGGCTGCACATCCATGAGCTCGACCGTGAAACCGCGGCGCTCGGTCCAGCGGGAATACATGCGGAATAAAATATCCGCCCAGTCGTTGGACTCCGTGCCGCCGGCCCCGGCCTGGATGCTGAAGATGGCGTTGTTACGGTCGAATTGCCCGGTGAGGAACGAGGCAATTTCCAATTTGTCGAGATCCTCGACCATGGACGCAACGGAAGCATTGAGCTCCCTGGCGTAATCCTCCTGTTCGGCCGGTGAGGCGGACTCAATCAGCTCGACCATCAGGCCGGCTTCATCGACGCGTTTGTTAAAGGCCACCAAGCCGCTGATTGTCCGCTTCAGATTGTTGACCTGGGCGATGTGCTTCTGGGCGCGCTCGCTGTTGTTCCAGAACTCAGGGGCGCCCATTTCGGCTTCCAACGACTCTATCTCACGCTGCTTTTGTTCGACGTCAAAGAAACCTCCATAAGTAGCCGGCACGCTTCTTTATGTTTTCAAGGTGGGAAAAGGTTTCGGGAGCAATCATGCGAGCTGCCTACGTTCAGCATGCAGCCGCTGCTGTCAAGGCACGGCTTCAGGAGCGGATCAGTCTCGCCGGAAAAACTTTTATTTTTGCGAGAGGAAATACTCCTTATCCAGGTCCATCTGCGACGGAGCGCCCAAATAGATGACCTTGTAACGCTTGAAACTATACCAGCTCTCACTGGGCAACCCGCCGGACAACAGCAGAGCGTCATTATCCACCAGTTTGTGCTCGCGGGCGTTGTAAACCATCAGCCCGAGACCGTTTCGTGTGGGCACGCGTACCACAAAAATTGCCGTGACTCCTTTCCGTCCATAGGGACGCAACAGCAGCTCGCCGCTGACCAGCGCATAAGCCCGTTGGGCGGGAGTCGCGGGCGCATGGGATACAAGCGGAAGCGGAGGAACGACGGCCGGCGGGACAAACGCCCATTTTCGAATCGGGCCGTGCAAAGTGTGGCCGAAGGCTTCTTTGACGATCTCGTATTCACCGTGATTGATTTTTTCGACCATCTCGGGATCGAGACCGCGGAGTTGCTGCATCAGAGTGGCGATTTCCTCGGGTGTGTCGGGAGCAAAACCACTGCCGCCGGGAGGCCGGGGCTTAGTCACTAATTCAAAAGATAAAAAACCGTGCTCATGGTAACCCAGTCTCCGGCCGAGATCTTTCAACAGTTGAATCGACCCCATCAGACCCACCAGGACGGCCGCGGCGAATACTGGCCAGAGTCCCGCCATCCGCGGCGTTTTTCCGGTGCCGCCCTTGTTTTCGACAGGTTGTAGCGCCGCCATCGCCGCTTCAGTTTCTTCAAGCTGTTGCGGCAATTCAGCCAGGGAGCGGAGTTGGGTTTCAGTCTGAATTCTTTGCGCCTCAATCTGGCAGCGATCCGGGCCATCGCGCCAGCTCCAGAGTTGCACGGCCGGGTCACATTTGCCCACAAGTGTTCTTACGCGCCAGCCGAGAAGCAGACGCATTGCGACCAGACCCAGGGCCAGGCAGGTGGTCGTGGCCAGTTCCCCCAGGACCGTCGCGCCGAGCACCACCAGCCCCAGCCAGAAAATAAAGAATGAGGTCAGACTGCCGGACCATGGCCGGCCGGTCAGCAGCGCTGATTTCAGTTGTAGCCAAAACAATCCTTTTCTCATTTGCCGACTTCGCTCCTGCAGCCGGACAAATTTCTGCCGCGCGTGCTCCGCCTTGGTGATGTAGCCGAAGCGCCGGGGATTTTCTCCCGTGAAAATCAGCAATAGATTGGCCCAAGGGGCGGGTTTCTGTTCCGCCAGCAGCACCGCGAGCTCCGTATCCTGACAAAGAGCGTAGGTCGTGCGCACCCGGTCCGCGCGCTTGCGCAATACTTGTTCGGTCTCCAATGAAAGTCTCAACAAGTAGGCCCGGCTGGCGGGATCATTCGCGTCCACCCACTTATGCTGCTCCGCCCGCCGCAAGGACTCGCCGCCGGTTGCGGCAACCTGCTTCAGGACTTCCGCGCCCGCAGGATCAAGAGGAGTGATAAGAGAAAGACAGGGCCCCGACATCAAACCTTTCACGATCTCCAAATTAACGGCGTCTTGGTCGCCCTTCAGCAACTCCGCGAGCCCTGCACCGTCCACCCGTCGGCCCTTCACCAGCAGCACCGGGATTTTCGGGCCCAACACCAGCCAGGCGTAAGCCGTCGCCAAAGTGCGCCGGGCGGCGGCCGGTATTCCGCTCCACTCCGCGGAGTCCGCATACCCGTATGCAGCCTGCAGACTCTGCCAATCCGCACTGTGCTCGGGGGCGGTCGAAAGAAAATTAGCCAGTGTCGCCGGGTCGCTCGGTTCAAAGAGATTGTGTTCCCCGTCCGTCCAGTGTTCTTCGGTGCGAAAATATTGGGCGGCCTCGGCGAGAGTCCGGCCGCGACCCTTCCACGTGAAGAAGCGGGCATTCCGTGCGAGATCGTAATGGTTGGAGACGGTTTCTTTCGCGACCAGCCACTGCTGAATCGCCTCGGACCCCCACCGCGCATCCCGGGCGCTGGTGAGCAGGCCGCGCAACATTGTCTTCATCGGCGGTTCAAGCGCCGGCATCGACTCAACTGCGCCGGCCCGCATGCCCGGTGGGTCGAGTTCCAGCAGCAGCGACCTGGCCCGCTCGCAAACCTCCGGAGTGGGATTGCGGATGACGTCAGCTCCAAAGAGCATGCTCATCACATGGCGCCCCAAGGTCATCTCCTGGATAACGCGACCGACCGACCACCAGTCCCATGCACAGAGGCCTATTCCCGGCTGCAAGCCTTCCGGGTCCACCGCCTCAGGCGGAGCATAGAACGGATCCACCTCCGCAACCACGGCCCCCGACTGCTTGTAAAGTACCGCGGTCTCAAGCCCACCCAAAATAATTTCCATTTTATCATCTTCACCGCTCAGATAAATCGCTTCAGGCCTGATCTTCAGATGGACGATACCCATCGAATGCAGCGCCGCCAAAGTGGCACTCAGGTCTTCAAGCAACCGCTTGAGTGCCCAGTCTTCCGCCTGATGACAGGCGATCCATTCCCGCAAGGTAGTGGCCGGTAATTCGTTCGTCACTTCATAGCGCCAGCCTTCCGCCTCGTAAGCTTCAAGACACCCCACGATCTTGGTCTTCGGGGGCAACTGCGTAGTAAGCAGTTCCCACACCGCGCGACGGGGAGCGGTGGACTTGGTCAACAGGCTCGCTGTGATCAACACCCGTTCCATCCGGACAATATTGGTCGCCTCAAAAACATTGGCTCCACCGGCGGCTGCCGGACCCTCGATTTGATAACCGCGCCAGCGCTCTCCCGCCGTCAACCCACAGTGAGTGCCCGCAAGCGGTCGCGCCGCGTCCACCGGAGGGGCAGTTCCGGAAGAATGCAGGACTTTAGTCGCCTCCGTCCCTGGAGTAGGATCGACCATGATCAGTGAGTAAACTACAGAGCTTCGCAGTAAATCGGCCTTCCGCCCGGCAAACTTGAGCCACTTCTCGCTGAATAGGCCAAAAGAAGGGCCGTTGGCCGCAGTCGCAGTCTCAGCTGACCAGACGTAAAAAAAGCCACGGAATATTCCGTGGCTCGAAAGCTAAGCAATTGGAGGCGGGCGCGCTCAGTTAAATGCGTTGGCAAACCATTTTTGGTATTTCTCGCCGAGCACCGGCACCGGTTTCATTTGACCCGAAGCTGCAGCGATCAAGCCCATGATCACAAGTGCGAGCAGAGACAACCAGCCGAGCAAGATAGCCAGCCAGCCCAGAATTGGAATAAACGCCAACACGATGACCGATAGACCAAAGGCTACACCGGTGACGAAAAGACCAAGCACCTGACGGAGATGAAACGCACCAAGGGCGGTTTTTTTGCTGCTGTGCATCACAATCGCGATGATGAATCCGATGAGGGTGATATAGGCCAGAATCGCTACCGTGCGATCCTCCGCGACCGGCGTAACCGGGGGTGTTTCAGTTGAAGACATGATTTTGTGGGCTGTGAGTTGAGTGTGCGAACTGCGGACTCACTGTGCCGGCCGCATGGCCGCCGTCAATAGCACGCAGGGCGTTTACCGGCCCCGTTCTTCGGTCAGCCGCGCAAAGTACCCGCGTTCTTCTCGGTCAAATAGCTTTGGTAGGTTTTTCCCACCCCCTCGCGCAGCCCAATCCGGGCCTTCCAGCCGAGGGCGGTCAGCCGGGTGACATCCATGAGCTTTCTCGGGGTGCCGTCAGGCTTGGAGGAATCCCAGACGATCTTCCCCCCGAAGCCCGTGACCTCCGCCACGACTTCGGTGAGTTCCTTGATGGTCACATCCGTGCCGGTGCCCACATTGATCAAGTCCGGCGGATTGGATAATTTCAGGAGGAAAGCACACGCATCGGCCAGTTCGTCCACATAGAGGAATTCCCGCTTGGGTGAACCCGTGCCCCAAGCTACCATTTCGTTGCGACCGGCTTCCTTCGCCTCGTGAAACTTCCGGATCAACGCAGGCAGCACATGGGAGTTCTGCAAATGATAATTGTCACATGGCCCATAGAGGTTGGTGGGCATCGCGGAGTGATAGAGCACGCCGTATTGCTTGCGGTAATATTCACAAAGCTTGAGCCCGGCGATCTTCGCCACGGCATAAGCCTCATTGGTCGGTTCCAATGGCCCGGAGAGCAAACTGTCCTCAGCCATCGGCTGCGGCGCCTGCTTGGGATAGATGCAGGAACTGCCCAAAAAAAGCAATCGCTTCACCCCGGCCTGATAGGCCCCATGGACGCAATTGGTGGCAACGGCCAGGTTATCATAAATGAATTCCCCCGGGTAGGTGCTGTTGGCGTGAATGCCGCCCACCTTGGCCGCGGCAATGATCGCCACCTCGGGTTTTTCACTCGCAAAAAAATCCTTCACCGCCGCCTGACTGGTCAGATCGAGTTCCGCACGGCTCCGTTCCACCACGGTGACGCCGTCCTCACTGCGAAAACGGCGCACCAAGGCCGAGCCAACCATCCCTTTGGAACCAGCGATAAAAAGTTTCATTGCGTGAGGAGTGAAAGAGTAAGCAGGTTTTCCGCCAGTCCGATTATTTCCCCCGTGGGAATTCGGCCCGGCCGCCCAACTGCCTCAGCCCAAGGCGCCGAGCAAGCGCTCGATTTCAACTTTCTTGGCGCGCTGGTCGGCGAGCTGCTTTCTCGCGCCTTCGAGCACGGCCGGCGGCGCCTTGCTGACAAACGCCTCATTCGACAGCCGCGCCTCGGTGCCCGCAATATGCTTGGCGAGAATTTCGAGCTCCTTGGTCAGGCGCGCTTTTTCCGCCGCGGTGTCCCCCGCGGGACGCTGCATATAAAAGGTCGCGACACCCGTCACCGAATTGATGGCGTCCGGAATGGTGCCGGCTTGAAAATGGTTTGTTTCAAAAATACGCGCGTAATTGGGCGCGGTTTGCTCGGTAAAGTACGAAGCGTAGGCGGGATTCACTTCATAGTAAACCGTCGCCAGCCGGACGCCGGCCATTCCCGCCGCCGCCTTGTCCGCCCGGTATTTGGACGCGGACAATTGCAAAACCCGATTGGCCGCACTGGCCTTCAAATCCACTTTCACGCCAAGCGGGGCAAACGCGTCCACCAACTGCGAGGTTCCTTCCACCGAGGCGTCACGCATCAGAAATGAACCTTCCGCGCCGTAGCCCAGCAGATGCCACAGCTCCTCGGTGATAAAGGGCACGAACGGATGCAACTGCAGCAACGTCTCGCGCAACACCAGATCCTGCAGCGCGAGGCTGTTCGCCTTGGCGGAAGCATCCTGCACCTTGGCCTTGGAAACTTCCACGTACCAGTCGCAAAAATCATTCCAGAAAAATCCGTAGATGGCCTGCGCCGCCGCACTGAATTCAAATTCCGTGAAGCACCGATCCACCTCGCGGGTCGTCGCAAGCAGCCGGTCGAGAATCCCGTGATCATCGGCATCAAATTTTGCCGGTTCCAGACGCGCGAGGATGGCGTGCAGCGAGGAATTATCCGCCATCTCCCCGCTCATCTGCCGGAAGCGCGACGCATTCCAGAGCTTGTTGCAAAATCCCTTGCCACTCTCAATCCGATCCTCTTGGAAACGAATATCCTGTCCCTGCGGCGCGATCGACACGATGCCGAAGCGCAAACCGTCGGCTCCGTATTTCTCAATCAGGTCGAGCGGGTCGGGCGAATTTCCGAGCGACTTCGACATCTTGCGGCCCTGCTGGTCGCGGATGATGCCGGTGAAGTAAACATTTTTGAAGGGAATGCGGCGCTCGAGCGATTCGCCCGGACGGATAAACTCCAGTCCGGCCATGATCATGCGCGCGACCCAGAAAAAAATAATGTCCGGACCGGTCACGAGCGTGGCCGTCGGATAAAAATAATCAAACCCCGCTTGGTCCATCGCGGCTTGGTCCGGCCAGCCGAGCGTCGCAAACGGCCAGAGCCATGAGGAGGCCCACGTATCGAGCACATCGTCTTCTTGCGTCCAATTTTCAGGATCGGAGGGGCCTGTCAGCGACACATGCACCTTGGCCGGATCGCGGAGATCGGCCTCGGAAAGTTTTTCCTTATCGAGCCCCTTTTGGTACCAGACAGGAATGCGGTGGCCCCACCAGAGTTGGCGGCTGATGCACCAATCCTGGATATTTTCCAGCCAGTGCAGGTAAACCTTCGACCAGCGTTCCGGATAAAATTTGATGTGCCCGTCCCGCACCGCCGTCTTGGCTTCCTCGATGCGCGGATATTTCAACCACCACTGCCACGTCAGGCGCGGTTCGATCGGCACGTCCGCCCGTTCGGAATAGCCCACGTTGTTTTCGTAAGGCTCTTCCTTCACCAGCGCGCCCGATTCCTTGAGCAGCTCGGCGGCTTTCTTGCGACCGGCGAAACGGTCGAGGCCGGCGAGTTCCGCACCGGCCAGTTCGTTCATCTTGCCATCGGGCTCCAGCACATCGATCGGCAGTAGTTTGTGCCGCTGGCCGACCTCATAATCCACCTTGTCGTGTGCCGGAGTGATCTTCAGCGCACCGGAGCCGAATTCCTTGTCCACCGCCGTATCCGCGATGATGGGAATCTGCGCGCGGTTGAGCGGCCGCCAGACCTGCTGGCCAATGAGCGCGGTGTAACGCGGATCATCAGGATGCACCGCAATCGCCACGTCACCCGGAATCGTCTCGGGCCGGGTCGTCTTCACTTCGATGAATCGGCCGGGCTGGTTCACCATCTCGTACCGGACCTGATAAAGCACGCCCTTCGTGGGCTTCATGATAACTTCCTCGTCGGACAGCGCCGTCAGGCTGACCGGACACCAGTTCACCATGCGTTTGCCGCGATAAATGTGACCCTTGGCGAAAAGATCCGCGAACACGGTCAACACCGCTTTTGAATAATGCGGGTCCATCGTGAACTGCGTGCGATCCCAATCCGCCGAAGCACCGAGCGCCTGCAATTGCTTGAGGATCATGCCGCCTTTTTCGTCCCGCCAGGACCAGACTTTCTCCAGAAATTTTTCCCGGCCGAGATGATGGCGCGTCTTCTTTTCCTTGCGCAGTTCTCGTTCCACCACGGTCTGCGTTGCGATGCCTGCGTGATCCGTGCCCGGCAGCCACATCGCCTCCTGGCCCTCCAGGCGGGCGCGGCGGATGAGAATATCCTGCAACGTATTGTTCAATACGTGACCCATCGTCAGCACACCCGTCACATTGGGCGGCGGAATCACAATACTGTAGGGCTCTTTGCCGGCTTTGGGATGGCCCGCGAAACACCCGGCCTGCTGCCAGGCAGCATACCATTTTTTCTCAACGTCGTGCGGTTCGTAACTCTTGGTGATCTGGGCCATGGTCGTTCGGGTCAGTCAAGGGAGCAGGTTGGCGTCTGACAAGCTGGTTTGCGAACGAGTACGCGGCCCCGGTGCCTTCCAGTTTTTGTTTGATGCAGCAAGGTCGAAACAAGCCATAACAAAACCGGGATGCGCCCGTTTGGTCCCGAGTTCCCCGTCTGGACGATTGGGCCCTCTCTGCGGATGTGACGACCTAGCTGTCCACCCCGGCAAATCAGCCACGATCAACCACGTCGAGTTCGGGCCATTGGGCGATCTTGCGGTGCAAAGTCCGCCGGCTGATGCCGAGGAGCGTCGCAGCCTTCGTGCGGTTGCCGCGCGCCTTCATCAGGGCTTCACGCAACAGACGCTTTTCATTGTCCTCGACCGAATATGGATTGGCCGGCGTCGCAGTCAGCATCGAAGGTGGTGGCGCAGTTTCCCCGCGAAACTTCGGCTCGAGGTCGAACTCGCTCAATTTGCCGCCGCGGCGCAGCACCACCGCATTCTCGGCGAAATTACGGAGTTCACGGATATTGCCCGGCCAGGGATAAGCCTGCAAATGCCGCATCGCACCAGGCTCAACGCTCACGGGTTCATAGCCATTTTCCTTCGAGTAAACCTTGATAAAATGTTCCAGCAACACCGGGATGTCGTCCACGCGTTCGCGCAACGGTGGCGTGGTGATGCGCACCACGTTCAACCGGAAAAAAAGATCTTCGCGAAACTTCCCCTCTTTCACCATCTGTTCGAGATTGCGGTTCGTGGCCGCCACCAGCCGCACGTCGACGGTCATCGTCTTCGAACTACCGATGCGCTCGAAACTTTTCGTCTCCAAAAACCGCAGCAACTTCACCTGAATTTCCGGTCCGATTTCGCCAATCTCGTCGAGGAAAACCGTACCTCCGTCCCCCGCCTCAAAGCGACCTTCGCGCCGTTCCGTCGCGCCGGTAAACGCGCCGCGTTCATGCCCGAAGAGCTCACTTTCGAGCAAAGTAGCCGGCAGCGCCGCGCAATGCACGGCCACGAACGCCGCCTGAGCCCGCGGGCTCGCCTGATGAATGGCCTGGGCAATGAGCTCCTTGCCTGTTCCGGTTTCGCCCTCGATCAGAATGGTCGCTTTCGAGGGCGCCACCAATTTCACCCGTTCGATAACTTCCGCCAGTTTCAGCGAATGCCCGACGATACCGCCGACGTTGAATTTTTCGTCCAGGCGCTCGTGCAATTGTTTAACCTCCACCTCGAGGGTCTTTGTCTTCAGCGCGCGTTGAATGAGAATTTCCAAGCGGTCGATCTGCACCGGCTTGGTCAGAAAATCCACCGCGCCGCGCTTCATCGCCTCCACCGCTGACTCGATATTTCCGTAAGCCGTCATCATCAGGACCGCCGGCTTGTTGGTCAGGCCAAGCGCCTTGTCGATGACCTTCAGTCCGCTTTTGCCCGGCATCCGCAGATCGGTGATGATCACTTCAAATTCCTGCGCCTCCATCAAATTAAACGCCTCGTCTGCGCTGCCGGCCACTGAAACATCGTAGTGTTCCTGTAATGCCTGCTGCAATCCCTCACGGGTATGCTTCTCGTCATCGACGATCAAAACGCTGGGCACCATCCAAGGCATGAAGCCCATGCTTTACGCCTCGGTCAACGTGAAATGAGACGAGGTGGCACAATACGTCGCCGGCAGGCAAGCAAACTGAATTGGAACAGAACGCCGGTCACCTTTTCTACGATTCAGCTCCCCACCATGACTAAAACATTCTTCCTTATGCTCTCCCTAATGTTGGCCACCACTGCACAGGCAGGATTGGCGGGCTGGCTCACCTCCAGTGCTCGCAATTGGGCTTTTGTGCAGGAAACCGGCGGCATCCGCATCAGTGAACCTTTTGAAAGGGGCGGCAAGCTGGTCCTGCCGGTGGAATGTGATGTGACTGGCTCCAGTGGCGTAACCTGCCGTCCAACGGGGCTCAATTCTGGTTTGGTGGTGCGCAAGGTCGGAATCAGCTCAGCAGGAAAAGATCGGATCGTCATCCTGATAGTCACTCAAGTCGCCGAACAAAACCGCGATTCGAGCCGGATGCATTATGCCAATCTCGAGGATTTTTCTCCCGGCGCCTACACTGTGTATTATGAAGATGCCGACGATCCCGCGAAGTTTTTGGGCCGGATTCGCGTAAAATAAGGTGCCAGCCGGGAGGAATTCCCCCTCGCTCCTCCAGCCGCGGCATACAAATTCCCGGACATGCGAACGGATAAGCGCATCGACCGATACATCGTCCAATCTGCGGCGTTCGCGCAGGCTATCCTGAAGCACCTGCGTAAGCTGATCCATTCCGCCTGCCCGGAAATCGAGGAGGCCTTCAAGTGGAACCATCCCTGCTATCTTTACCGCGGCAAAATGTTCTGCGGGACGGGTGCCTTCAAATCCCATGCCACTCTGGGCTTCTGGCATCAGGATATGGGAAAAATCATGGACCGGGAAATTGGAAAAACCAACAATGCCAGGGGTCTGATGGGGCGCCTGACCTGCCTCGCTGATCTGCCCGACGATCAGACGCTGCTGCGTTGTCTCAAAATCGCCGTATCCCTGTACGATACCGGCGTGCCCAGCCGCTCAGCACCCAAACCAAAGCCCGCGCTGAAAACGCCCGCGGATCTGGCCGAAGCCCTGAAAAGAAACGGCAAGGCCGCCGGCACTTGGGGTAAATTAAGCGCCAGCCATCGTCGCGAATACATCGATGGATCACTGAGGCGAAACGCGCCGAAACCCGGGCGAAGCGCCTTGCCACCACCCTGGAGTGGCTCGCAGGGGGGAAATCACTCAATTGGAAATACCAAAAATCCGGCAACACGAAGAGCTGACGATTCAGCTCTTCAGCATCCTGACCCGGCGGTGCTTTTGCGGAAACTGCAGCGTCACGACCGTCCCCGCTCCTTCCTTGCTCTCGATGCCGACGTGGCCGCCGTGGTCGCGGATGATCCGCTGCACGATCATCAGCCCGAGACCGTGACCACCGGTCTTGGTCGTGTGATAGGGTGAAAAAAGTTTCGACAGATCCTCGGTCTTGATCCCGCTGCCCGTATCGGAAATGCGCACGTACACGGCATCATCGTCCGCGCGCACGAGAATACCGAGCGCCCCGCCGGACTGCATCGCCTCCATCGCGTTTTTAATCAGGTTGAAAAACACCTGCTTGAGCTGGTTGGTGTCGGCCATGATGACTGGGATGCTGGCGGGCAATTCGCCCTTCACCTTGAGCCCGCGATCCTCGAGTTCCGTCGCTTGAAACCGCAGCACGTCCTCGATCACGTCCACGATGTTGACCTCTGAAAGGTCGGGCGGTCGCGGCCGGATGGCTTCAAGAAAATTGCGGATGATGCCGTCGAGGCGGGTCACCTCGCCCTGACAAATCTGGATGGAGTCGGCGAGCGAGCCGGCTTCCTTTGAGCCCGGCAGCTTCTTCAGCTTCCGCTCAATGAGCTGCAAATGGATCGTCAGCGAATTGAGCGGATTGCCCAGCTCGTGCGCGACGCCGGCCGCCAGGAGCAGAACCGAGGATATTTTTTCATTCTCAATCAATTCCTCCGTGGATTTTTTTTCCGTGGTGATGTCTGCGAGGATAATGGCGAAACGCGGTTCCCCGGTGTCGTCCTCGTGGAACGGGACCATGTACAGCCGCACCACGCGCGGCTGCGGATAGGTCAGCTCAAACTCGCGCGTCACGAGTGGACTTTCATTGCGCTTGCCCCGTTTCCCCTCGCCTTCCAGCGAGGCGCGCAAGCCGGGCACCAGGCGCCAGAGGGTTGTCGCTGCTCCCATCTCCTCCTTAAAGCCGATCAGGCGCGCCGCCGCGTCGTTGGCGTAATCGATCTCCCCGTCGGCGGTGATGACCAGCACGCCCTCCTGCAGGGTGTTGAAAACCGTGTCGAGCATGGCGCGCTCGCGGGCGAGGCGCTGCACGAGCGTCTGCAGGCCGGCCATGTCCAGCCGGTCGATGCGGCCAAGCACTTTGTCCAGGGAACTGTTTTTTTTGCCGGCCATCAAATGAAAGCAATACGCGGCGCCATGACTCAATCAAACAGTATCATCTGTCCTTGAAGGTCGCGCTGCTGGGCATAAAGCTTGCGGAGGAAGCTGTCGCGGTGCACGGCACTGCGCCCCAGCCGCAGAATCGAGTCGCGATGCTCCTCCGTGCCATACCCCTTGTGCTGCGCAAAGCCGTAGCCGGGATGAATCTTGTCCAGTTCATCCATCAAGCGGTCGCGCGTCACCTTCGCGACGATCGAAGCCATCGCAATGCACAATGAGCGGCCATCGCCACTGACAATGCCCTGATGCGGGTAAGCAAAATTTCTGAGAGGCAATCCGTCGATGAGGATTTGACAAGAAACCGTCGGCTGAAACGCCGATTTTTCCACCTCGGTGGCAAAAAGATCAGGTTCGGATTTCTTCAAGAAAGCGGTTGCGGGAAAAATTCCCTCCAGCGCCCGGCGCATGGCGAGCTTGGTGGCTCCGAGAATATTAACGGTCTCGATCTCGGCAACAGTTGCCACCCCGAAGGTGGCATGAATCTGTCCCTGCGCCACCAGCTCTTCGAACTCCGCCCATAAAACGGTGCGCTCCGCGGCGGAAAGCTGCTTGGAGTCGTTCACGCGCCCGGACTTGCCCACCGCCCAGCGTCCCTCGAGAAACTCCTGTGAAACCAACACCGCCGCCGCCACCACCGGCCCGGCGAGCGCGCCGCGCCCGGCCTCGTCCACCCCGATCAAGCTGCCAAATCCGAAGATTTGCTTGAGATCGAATCCGCGAAGTTGCCGGCGTTTTGCCATGGGAGATTTGTATGCGCCAGCGTCGCCCACGCAAGCCCCGGCACCAATCGTGCGTCCGCCTTATTTCGTCACACCTTTGTCGTGTCCCGCGCTGGCCTTTGCGGGATCTTCGCGCTAACCCTAGCGGCATGACTTTGCTCGAAACCACGGAAATGCTGAGCTACCTTGTCACGATTGTCGGCCTGCCTCTGGCCATCGTCACGTATGTTCTCGAACAGCGCAAGGAACGGCAGAATGAGGAGGAGGAAATCTTTCAGCGCCTGTCCGATGAATATCGTGAGTTCCTCAAGCTCGTCCTCGACAATTCCGACCTGCACCTGCTGCGCCGGGAAGGCCGCCAAGTGCAGTTAACCGACGATCAGGCGGAACGCCGCCAGGCGATTTTCGGCATCCTGATCTCGCTCTTCGAACGCGCCTACCTGCTCGTTTACGAGGAAAGGATGAGCCGCCACACGCGGCGCATGTGGCAATCCTGGGAAGACTACATCCGCGAGTGGTTGCGCCGGGCGGAATTTAGGGAGGCCCTCCCCATCCTGCTCGATGGCGAAGATCCGGAATTCACCTCGTATATTCGGCAACTTGAAACAATCCAGGCGCGCTAAGCGCTCGCAAAGTGCGCCTGCGCCCCACCACGACCTCCGTCGGGGATGGGCCCTTCAGCGTTTCCACTCGGTCCTTTCCTTCGGCACCGGCAGGGGCAGCTCATCCAGTTTTCCCGCCGCCTCCAACACTTCGTAGCAGGTGCGGAAATGGAGCTTGGCAAAATCACCGAGCGAACGTGCCCCCATTTTTTCAATCAGCACGAACGCCTGCGCCTTGGCCTGGGCGCCGGCGCCTTTTTGGAGTTTGTCGCCAAATTTCCGCGAGAGCTCATGCATGCAACGCACGAATTCCGCCCGCGCCACGATGGAAGCCGCCGCGACGACCGGGTCTTCCTCAGCCTTGGTCCGCATCGCGAGATCAAATCGCTCCAGGCCCTTCTTCTTGAGCTCGCGCTGCACCAGCGGCTCCTTGGAAAATTGATCGAGCAAACCGCGGGGCACCCATTTCTTTTTCAACGCCTGGTCGAGCGCGGTGGCGTGTTGCCATGCCAGCAACCGGTTGAGACTGGCGTAGGGTTTCGCCATGAGCTCGTTGTACTTGGTCATGCCGCAATAGGCGGTTTCGACCACGACCCCCGGAGTGTTGCGGATGAGGTCGTCGAGCTTGAGAATCTGGGCATCGATGATCGTCTTGCTGTCGCGCACACCCGCCTTGATCCAGGAGCGGACCGCCTCACCCTCCGCAATGACCGTGGCCGCAACCACCGGGCCAAAAAGATCGCCTTTGCCGCTTTCGTCCAGACCGGCGTGCGGTTCAAACCAGTCGGTATGCAGGACTTCATCGTAGCCCAGCTTGGGCGCGCCGGTGACTTCTGCCTCGATGACATTCTGCACGAAATCCTCGGTGTCCTTGCCCGCGACCACCACCTTGCCGCTGGTGTAGGCGGTGACATTGACCTTGGGCCCCTTGAAGGCGAACCGCGCGTAAGGCACCTCCGCGGTCTCCCAATTTTTCGCGGCACAGGCGGCGCGCAGCTTCTCCATCTGCCCATCATCAAGCTTGATGGTGTAGGTGGTGATTTTCTTTGGTTCCTCCAAGTCGTCGTCCGGCTTTTTTGCCATGGACCTAGATGGTCACAAAAAATCGCAAAAACACACAAAAAAGTGGCGAAGCCCCGGCCGGTCGGTCTTTTTGTTTTTCCTTGGCTGCTTCCACTCAACTCATCACCCGGCGGCTGGAATTCCAACCGGCACTGCATGCCTGGTATCGCATCCATCAACGGAAACTGCCGTGGCGGGAAGCTCCCTCGCTGTACAAAACCGTCGTTTCGGAGTTCATGCTGCAGCAGACGCAGGTGACAACCGCGCTGCCCTATTTCGAACGATGGCAGCGGGAGTTGCCGGATTTCAAGGTCCTCGCCGCCGCCTCCGAGGCGAAGGTGATGAAACTCTGGGAAGGCCTCGGCTATTACTCACGCGCACGCAATCTGCACAAACTGGCCCAAGCCCTCGCCGGCAGAACGGAACCACCCCGCTCGCCCGCAGACTGGCAGGAGTTGCCCGGCATCGGCCCCTACACTGCAGCCGCCATCACCAGTATTTCCTTTGATGAGCCCGCCGCGTGTGTGGATGGAAACGTTGTCCGCATCCTCGCACGGCTGACGGGCGAAGGAAGGCTGTTCCGCGACGGTTCCGCGGCCGCGAAACATTTCACGCCCATCGCGGACGCCTTGATCATCGGCAGCCACCCGGGCACCCACAATCAGGCGATGATGGAACTCGGCGCCACCGTGTGCCTGCGCCAAAGACCACTCTGCCTGGTCTGCCCAGTCGCCGGTTTTTGTTCGGCGCGAAAGAGCGGCGACCCGGAAAAATTTCCCCGGCTTCGGCCAAAACAAATTGAACAACGCTCGGTTATCCGCGTTTGGTGCGAACAGCGCGGCCAGCTGCTGCTCAAGCGCAGTCACGCCGGCGCCAGACAACTCGCTGGATTGTACGAATTGCCGGAAGCGCGCGATCTGCACCTGCCGCCGCCGGACAAAAAAACGCTTCTCGCGGTGAAGCGCCGCGCCATCACCCGCTTCCAAATCACGGAATCAATTTATGCACTGAAACAAACTCCGGCCCTCCGGCAAATAATCGCCAGCGATGAATCGCTCGAATGGGTGTCACTGGAAAAACTGGATGACATCACCTTGTCCGGTCCGCATAAGCGCTGGATTCAGGAGCTGCGCCAGCACGTGAAAACCTGAACAGAGCATGACCGGTAAAAGCCGACTGCCTCAGCGCGGTTGACGCTGCTTCGGCGGAAACGGACCGGCTTTCAGGGCTGTACGGGAAGCTTCCTGCGCCAGATCGACCAATTCTTGAATGACCACGGTGGGATTTTCCTCGTAGCGGAGCCCGAGGAATTTCTCCCGCAGCAGCTCGTAACCGGGAGGATAGCTCATCCACGATTCAATCAGCTGGCCGAAATCAGCGCCGTTCGCGATCCGCGGCACCCCGGCACCGCGTTGAAAGAACTTCACCGTCAATTCCTCCTGCGGCATGACGCCACCGATCGCGTTAAAAATAATCGTGCAGCCGAAATGCAGCGCCTTGGCGCAGGTGGTGGTGCCACCCCGGGTGACGATGGCGTCGCTGACCTGCATCAGAAGGTGGACCTCTTCGGAAAACCCATCGACGAAACAGTTGAAGTGCGGGTGCTCCGCCCGCCAGTGCACCAGCTGATTGTAAGCCTCGCGATTTTTCCCGCAAATAACCACCGCTTGAAGCCGGTCCGCGTAGGGAAGTAATTTCTCCAGCAGTTCGAGATGGTTGTTGGCCCCGTTGCCGCCGGTGGC
>JANYDX010000475.1 GCA_025363395.1 Verrucomicrobiota bacterium | reverse complement strand
CCCGCTCGTTCGGAACACGCACCGGGAGGGAATTTTACGGCGTTCGATCATTCCTTTCATCGACGGGAAACGCATCGAGTTGGAACTCGAATCGATGAGAACGACCGTCAAGATTTCGGAAGCACTCGATTACCGGGGGGTATTGGCGGTCGAATTCTTCGTGCGGGGCACCGAACTGTACGTGAATGAAATCGCGCCGCGCGTCCACAATTCGGGGCACTGGTCTATCGAAGGGGCAGATTGCTCCCAATTCGAAAACCACATGCGGGCCGTTGCCGGCTGGCCGATAGCTTCGTGCGCACAGTACGACGAATTCGCGATGCTCAACTGCATCGGTCAGATGCCTTCGGCCGCCGACCTTCCGAGGGACAAACAGTACGCGGTCCACATCCACGACTACGGGAAGACCGCAAAGCCGGGCCGCATTCAACACCTGAACCGCACGATGATCATGGCACGCCAGTACCGCCAGCGGCTTGGGCTGGCGCTTGAGCCACTGGACGATCAGCGGCATTTGCTTTTCATGCCAGTCCGGCGAGTAGCGGCAGGTGTTTTCACTTTCCAGAATCGAACACGATCTCCCGATGAGTTCGAGTCCCTCCCTGAATCCATCCTGCCTCTCTCTCGACCAGAGTTCGTTGGAGAAACCGCAAAAACCAAAATTCACATAGCCCCGCTCGGTCAAATCCTCGGCCGCCATGTGTCCCACCGCGATATTGTCGGGCCGGACTTGGGGAATTCCGGAAAAATGCGGCCCGTCAGTAAGGTCAATCAATGGCACCTGACGCTCACGGCAGGTTTTCACGAGGCAGGGAGTGGTATGCGCGCAGATCACCCCATCCCACTCCTGGCCCCACAATTGTTCTGACCGACCTTCAAACCCGGTGTCGTCATCGACAAACACCGTCCACTGGCCGTGAAGGCGCTGGTACTTGGCGATCCCACGCAGCATTGCACCGGTGTCCGCCGACGGACGGCGAAAAACCAACAGCACGCGGAATTTCGGCTTCTGCAGCATTTATATCGGCATCCCTTCCAGGTAGGCGGCCCGGAAGACAAGTGAGTGGGGAGGGAGAGTGGGGAAAGGCACGGGTCGGCAGGGCGTCCAGGAGCTGAAAACGCCGCAAATTAGGCCGGCCGGAACCAAGGCGGAAGCCCACTCTTATTCACTCGTTAGAAATAGTGCCTGCCGGGACGAAGTGCCGCGGGCGCGCGGTGAAATGCAGAGCGCCGCCCCCGACCGGAAAAAGCATCCGCTGCGGACGGGTGGAACTGATCGTTCACGGAAGGCGGGGCCGTCCGTCCGGGAATCGCGGTTCCGAACGGGGGAAAGTTTTTTTGCCCCTTTCTCCTCCGCGAAGATTCCTTGCCACCACCCTTCCCTGATGCTCCGGTGCGTTCCGGAATTGATCAGCATGTTTACTCAAGCGACAATCAAGGATGTGGCTCGCGCCGCCGGGGTTCATTTCACCACGGTTTCAATGGCGTTGCGCGGGCATCCCGCGATCGCCGCCCGGACGCGCATCAGGATTGAGGGCGTCGCCCACTTGCTCGGCTATCAGCGCAATGAAATATTTTCCGCGCTCAGCCGGCAGCGCAAAAAGCGCCCGAACGCGCACCCGATTCCCACGCTCCTCTACTTGGGCCGGGCTCGAAGTGACCGCCATTTTTATGGGATGGATCACCATCGCCAACTGGTCGCCGGGGCCGCGCGCGAAGCCAAGGCACTGGGATATCAGCTGATGATCAATGTCGTCGGACCTTCCGGAATTCTCCCGGAAAAATTGCAGGGATATCTGGCGCAATCCAACGCGGCGGGAATCCTGATCGGCGCTTGGGATCCGGCGATGGAGGTGCCAGCCGTTGATTGGACCCTCGCCCCCACCATCAGGATCGACTCGCGTCATGTTCCGGCCCAAGTCCCCTTGGTCTCGTTCGACCAGATGAAATGTGTGATCGTGAGTTTTCGCAAACTGCACTCCCTGGGCTACCGGCGCATCGGGCTGGCGCTCGGGGAAAAGGACGAGGACGCTACCGACGGGCTTCATTTCTCGGGGTGGCTGGTGGCGCAAACCGAATTCCCCCGACTCACGAAAATCCCCCCGCTGCTTTTTCCACCAAAAGCCACGTTCAACGAAGTCCTGCCTCTCCTTCAGGCGTGGATGCGACAGCACCGCGTCGATGTGGTCATGTGCAATTGGAAATCCATCATCCTGATGATGCGGACACTCCGGGCAAAAATGGGCCGGCACATCGGCTGTGTCTGCCTGTGCCGTGGCACCCAACAACGTCATTTGGCCGGCATCGCGCCCAATCTGGATCTCGTCGGGCAGAGGGCGGTTTCCCTGCTCGGCAGTATCATTCATACGCCGCCGGAAAAAAATTCCACTCCGCCCATGAACAGCTACGTCGAAGGAACCTGGCATGACGGCCTCACGATCAAAGCGCAAAGCTAGGATTTCCAGCGCCGACCGGCCGACCATGCGGGATGTCGCCCGTTTGGCGGGGGACGTACATCCCTCCACGGTCTCGCTCGCGCTGCGGAACAACCCGCGCATCTCCCCGGAAATGCGCGCGACCGTTCAAGCGGCGGCCAACCAGGTTGGCTACCGACGCGATCCCCTGCTCGACGCGTTCAACCAACACCGGCTCAAAAGCGTACCGCACCGCGCCTCCCGCCATATCGCGGCGATCTCGGATTTTTCCTCAGCCGGCGAACTGGCCCGTTCACCCCATCACGCTGCCGCCCGCGCCGGGGCCATGGAGGCCGCCGCCCGTCTGCACTGCCACCTCGACTTTTTCTTTTGCGGGCCGGGGCAACCGAGTCCCCGGCGGCTCGACGCCGTGCTCGCAGCCCGCGGACTGCGCGCGCTCCTGCTGTTTGGGGTGCGGGAAAATTTAGGCCCTACCGACTTCACCTGGTCACGGACCTGCACGGTCGCCATCGATTCATTGCAAATGAGCACCCCGCTTTACCGCGTGACACCCGACTACCGTGAAGCGACGCGGCTGCTCTGGCGCCAAGCCAGAGCGCAAGGCCACCGGCGCATCGGCATCATCCGGTCAAACGCCAGCCCCCTTATCGAGGACCGGGCGATCGCCGGTTTTCTCCTGGAGGAGTTTCGACATCCCGAAGCCACGGCAATTCCGATTTTCACCCTGGCCGGCGAACGGGGCGCCCGGCCTCGTTTCCACGCCTGGCTGCAGGCGCACGGCCCCACCGTCATCATCCACCCTTCAATCGCGGGAAAATTTCTCGCCCAGTTGCTCGCCCGAAAAAAAATCCCGTGTCTTGCCTTCGACGCACTCAGCGCGGATGCACCCGGGATTTTTCCCGACTACGCCGAAGTCGGGCGTCGTGCGGTCGAACAGCTGATTACGCTTATGCAAACCAATCAGCGAGGACTGCCCCCAACCGCAGTTTGCACCTACGTCCCGGTGCAACTGCCCGCGTAAGCCGCCAGATTGTTTTCAATGCGGTGGATCGGATTGGGGAATTTCCGTTTTCTCCCAGGCTTCAGCCGGCAGGTCCGGCATTTCCCCCAGTCCTTGTTCACCCGGCGGCTGGAGGTGGGATCGAATGATTCCGATCACGTTTGCAAGTGAGGAACCTGGTTTAGTCGCCTCGGCTTGGTCGAGAATCGTCAACGCCCTGCGTCGATCATTCGAATGGGCGCTCACCAGTGCGAGCGCCGTGAGGGTGGGCCCCTTGTGCACCAGGGTCGCGAAGTGCTTTTCCACGAGAGCCACATTTTCCAAGTCTGGCTTCACCACAGTCGCTTCAATCCACGCCAGCATCTCGTAAGCATCCGACTGTTCCGGCGCATACTCGATGGAACGCTTGAGCAAAAGCCTCAGCCGTTTGGCCAGCTCCGCCGGCATTTCAAAATAGTAATCAAAAGTGCCAAACCACCTCCGGCTCTCCATTAAGCCCATCTCATGATAGATCGCGGGATTATTCGTACCCACTTCCAGAGCTTTGGCCCACCGGTCTCTCGCCACATCCGGCTCGCCCTGACTCCAGGCGTCGGCGCCGAGCACCTCCCACGTCCTCGCTTCGAGAGGGGATCGATCAGCCGCCCGCAATAGCGCGAGCCGGGAACGGCCGGATTGATTGGCGCGGAGGTCGAGCTCCGTCAGGCGTCCACGCGTCTCCTCAGCGGTCATTTTTGCCCGCTGGTACGTGTCCGTGCCGGCAATCTGCGGGAGTGGAAGTTTTTTCCAACTGTAGCTGCCGCTCCGGGCGTAATGCTCCAACCGCTCCTGCATCGCCGGGTAATCCATCCCCATCATTTCCCGGAAAAAATTCCTTCGGACCGCCGGATCCGCGGGCGCCGATTCGTTGCGAACAAAATTCATGAAGCGCCGGATTTTTTCGTGATCCAACTGGGAGTTGCCATAAAACCAATAATGCAGGAGAGCCCACGCTTCAGCGTAAAACTGGCCGGAATGCGTTCCGGTGTTGTAAACCGGGGAGGAAGCGTCGATCGAGAAAAGCTGCTCGAGGGGAAACAGCGCATCCTGGCGCAGACTGAGAATGTGCCACGGCAGCGGCTTGCCAATCTCCAAGCTCCCGGCGCCAATCTCGATGCTCGAATAGAGCTCCGCGACCCCTTCGTTATACCACAGGGGCGGCTCCTCGCCCGAAATTCTGATCAGGTGATGAATGTATTCGTGGAAAATAATATGCCGCGCCGATTCGTCGTCCCACGCGGGCGAGACCACAATCGTCGCCCGGTCGGGCTGGCTCATGTAGTATCCGGCCAGGTTTTCATTATTCCTGAGACTCGGGCCGACATAGTTGAAAAAGGCCTCCTTATCGTGGAAATAGTAAACCGATACCTCCAGTGGCTGGCGTTCCTTCAGTTTGAAATTTTCGAAAAACAGGGCCCGCAACAATTCCAGATTGTGCAGGATTTCCCGGGATGCGTGGTCATCGTTAGCACTGAACAGTTCGAAGTGAGGCGATTGATACCGATTCCACTTGGCGGACTCGCCCGCATATTCCTCCTTGCGACCGGCGTGAAGCCCGCACGCTGCCAGCAGAAGCCAACCCGCAGCCCACCAGCTGCGGTGCACGAACCGCGCGCGGAAAGGAGGATGAGAAATAAAATTCGGTGCGCCGATAGCCATATACCCAATGTGCCGGTTCTCCCCGTCCGAGTGAAACTTAAACGGGCCCCGTTGATCCGGAACGTTCGCCCAGCACGGCCTCATTACCCACGCGCCGAAACTCCTCCGTCACTGTTTGGCAAAGTCCGACAAAAGTTTCTTCACCCAGCGACAGCCGGCGGCCGCGGACATAAGCCACGCCCCAGCGCCGGCGCAGCTTGCGCTTGCCCAGCGGCAGCGAAACGAGGGCCCCAGCTTCCAGCTCCAATCGCGCCACCCAGGGCGCAAGCACGCCGACGCCGAGGCCGATCTTCACAAGCTCCTTGATCGCTTCCATGCTGCCCAGTTCGAGAAAATTCGACAGGGGCAGTCCTTCCGCCCGGAAATATTCCTTCACGAGCCGGAACGTATAGCTCGTTTGATTGTAGAGGATGAGCGTCTCGTTCTCCAACGTTTCGCGCTGCACCTTGCCGGCCTGCGCCCAGGCGTGCGTCGGCGCCACGAGAAAACGCATCTCATCCATGAAGAGCGGGACGAAAGTCAGTTCTTTCAGCCCCGCCGGTTCCAACATCAGCGCCAGATCAATCCGGTTGTTCAGCAACAGATCCGTTTGCTGGGCATGATCACCGGGATCGATGGAAATGACACATTTCGGAAAACTTTGTTTAAATTCCCGCAACACCGTCGGCAAAATGTACTGACAAGCCGTGGTGCTGGCTCCGATGCGCAGCCGTCCGTGACCCCAGCGGGACAATTCCTCCAGCCCAGTGCGCGCCGCTTTCATCTCGCCGAGAATTTTATCCACGTGCCGCAACAGTTGCTCACCCGCCTGGGTCAGCGTCACGCGACGACCGGCCCGCTCGAAGAGCCGGCAGCCCGCCTGTTCCTCCAGCGCCTTGATCGCATGACTGATCGCACTCTGGGTGAGAAACAAATCCCGCGCCGCCTCCGTGAAGCTGCCCAACCGCGCGAGCGCGGAAAAAGCCAGGAGATGGCGTGTGTAGAAGATGTTGGCTTTCATTAATTGAGAGGCCCGGGTCGCAAATGAACGGAACTCATGCCGGCTATGAATTCTTTTTACAGCAGTAATCAGGCCAAACCGGCCAGCTGGCACGTCACACGCTCATGGAGGATAAATCATGTCAGCCACCGCTCAACCTGCCGCCCCGCCCTCGCGTCCCTTGCGTCTGGGTTTTCTCGCGCTGACAGACGCTGCTCCGCTCATCGCGGCCCAGGAGTTGGGGATTTTTGCGCATCACGGCCTGCGCGTGCAACTCAACCGCGAAGTGGGCTGGGCCACCATTCGGGACAAGATCAGTCATGGCGAATTGGATGCAAGCCAG
>JANYDX010000469.1 GCA_025363395.1 Verrucomicrobiota bacterium | reverse complement strand
AGGATCAGGCGGGACAAGTTCTCCGTCCCGGCGATCGCGCGATCATTCACGCCTCGACGGCCGGCCAGCCGCCCACCGTGACCCTTGTGCCGACTCCCTCGGAATTTTTGCAGCCGTTGGATGAGCGCACCAATGTCGCCTGCAACGCCAAGAAAACTGTTTTCTTCGACGCCAATGACCAGGCGGAGCAGGAGATCACCGCCAATCCCACCGTTCCCGCCAAACTGCCCACGAACATCACGGTCAGCCCGGACCGACTTCCGGCCACGCAATAATCCGGATATGACCGTGCTTTTTTCCGCCAAAATCAAACACCTCCTTTTGATTGGATTGCTGCTGGTGTTTCCGCTGCACCAGGCCCGCGCGCTCCTCAACTTCGACGGCACCCGCAACCAGGTCTTCGTTTTTGGCAAGGTGTCCTTTGCCCACAGTTCGAATATATTCTCGGATTCCACCCAGCGGGGCGACTCGAGCATCAACGGCGAAGTGGGCCTCGAGTTCAACCGGCATTCCGGGATGATTGCGGTGAACGCCATCGCCAAGGTTGATTACCAGCATTTCGAAACCTACACCGGCGAAAGCGCCGTGAATCCGAATTTCTCGATTGAATTCATCAAGGGCACCGGCCGCACCACGGGAACCTTCACCGCGGCCGCTTACCGCGAAAGCCGCTCCGACAGCGCGGTGAATTTGCGGACCAACTCCTGGATCGTGCCGCTCGGCCTCAAGATAATTTATCCGCTGAACGAAAAATTCTACGCGACGTCCCAAACGGGCTACCTCCGCCGCACTTTCAGTGACAACAACCCTGCCCTGCTTGATTACCACGAATACAGTGAGGCCGCGGATCTTTTCTACGTCTACAGTTCCAAGCTCGATCTGGTCGGCGGCTATTGCCTGCGGCTGTCCCGGACCACGGCGGGTTCCGACACCTATGACCACTGGTTTAACGTGGGCGCCATGGGCGCCTTGCTCTCAAAACTCAACGGTACCCTCCGCTTTGGCTATGAGATCCGCGACCTCCCCGGCGGCGAAAAATTCAACCACTTCAATGTTCTCGCCGCACTCAATTGGGCGGTCACCCGCAAGCTCACCCTGACCAGCCAGATCACCCGTGATTTCAACACGATTGCCACGGGCGCCTCGGTTGATTCGATCGTGGCGGCCCTGCGCGCAAATTATTCCTTCACCCGGAAATTCGAGATCGAAGGCGGGGTCGCCTACGGACGAAACACCTTCCTCGGCGTCACGCCGGCCCGCCGGGATGATTTCTTCAGCGCCGATATCAGCGGTCACTACAAATTCAACGAGCACTTGCGACTGGCCGTCACTTACTCTTACTTGAAAAACTGGTCCACGTTGAATTTCTCCGACTTTGACCGCCGCGGATTTTCCCTCGAAGTTTCCAGCCGGTTTTAATCCCACTCATGAAGTCAGCCCTCCGTCTCCTTTCGATTCTGGTCTGCGGGTGTTTGTGCGCCGGCGCGGTTGGGGGAGCGGATAATCTCAATCCCGGAAACAAGAAAAATTACATCCACACCCTCGCTCTGGCGGATCTTATCCGGGTTTCCATTTACCAGGAAGACGACCTCACCACCCACACCCGGATCGATGCCCGGGGCCGGATCAATCTTCCCTTGCTCGGCGAAGTCACGGTCGGCGGCATGACGGTCGTCGAAGCCCAGGCGACCATTCAGAATGCCTATAAGGAAGGCCGCTTCCTCCGCAACCCGCAGGTCACGGTCAACGTCGAGGAGTACGCTCCGCGCGAAGTTTCCATTCAGGGCCAGATTCGCACTCCCGGGCGGTACAATCTCCCGATCGAATCCACTTTCACCGTCGTCGAACTGGTCACGAAGGCGGGCGGCATCACCGATATCGGCAAAGGCTCCGCCGTGAGCGTCACCCGGGTGCTGCCCGATGGCTCGAAAAAAATCTTTGTGATCGACGTCGATAACGTCATCAAAGGCCGGAAAGATCAGAAGAATGACGACAACAACCTGCTCCTGCAGCCAGGCGATGTCGTCTATGTGCCCGAGAAACTGATCTGATCGCCATCCAATGTCTGCGTTCGACCCCTCCTCCCATTCCCCTTCAGCCAAAGGTGCCGGTCCTTCCCTGCACGGAAACGATCACCAGGTGACCGAGCGGCGTTCCTTGCGGGATTATTTTGTGATCCTGCGCGAGCGCCTGTGGATCGCCCTGCCGGTCGCGCTGCTCGTCGCCATTTCCTTCGGTTATTACCACGCCCGGGAAACCCCGATGTATTCCAGCACGGCCACCATGCAATTTGAGCGGCCGGAGCGCGTCGTGCTCAACGAGCAGGTGGTCGACTCATCCATCCGCTCGGAATTCGATCTCAACACCTACATCAAGTTTCTCGAAAGCGGACGCCTCCGGTCGATGGTCACCCAATCGCTGACGCCGGACGAGGTCAAGTTGCTCCAGCGTCCCTACCTCAAGAACCTTCCCCCCGGCGCCAATCCTCCTGGCGCCAGTGAAGTGCTCGGCAACCTGACGCCCCAGTCCATTCGCAACAGCTACCTGATCACTCTCACCGTCACGCATCGCGACTCCGAAGGCGCCGCGCTCCTCGCTAACCGCTACGTTGATCAGTTCATGCGTTACCTCATCGAAAACGTCGGCGGGAAAAATGAATTCGCGGTGGACTACCTGAAAAACCGTGGCGAGGAATTACGCAAGGAATCCGAGATTGCCGAGGGCCGCCTTCAGGAATACCGCCGCAAAAACAACCTGGTTTCCCTCGACAACAGCATCAATATCGTGGGCGAACGGCTGCGCGCCATCAATACCACGCTGACCACCGCCCGCCTCGCGCGCCTCGATATCGAAAACCTGCTCGGGCAGATCGACCGCATGCAAAAGAACGACAGCAGCCTGCTCGAAATCGGCTACATCTCGGCCTACGGCACCATCGCCAGCCTCAAGGCCCAGCTGGCTGACCTGACCAAACAGCAATCCATTCTCAGCGAGCGCTACCTCGAAAAACATCCGAAGATGATCGACCTGGCTAATGCGATCGAGGTCGTGAAGTCGCAACTCAGCCACAACATCCAGCAATCCATCGCCGACCTCCGCACGCAGTATGTGAAGCTGCAGGAAACCGAGACGTCCTACACGCGTGAATATCGCGAGGCCGAAAAAGACCAGCTGCGGCTGGGTGAATTATCCGTGGAATTCAAAAGCCTCGAGAACCAGGCCCAAGTCGCAAAAACCAACTACATTCAAATTCTCGACCGGCTCAACCAGACCACCACCTCCAAAAATCTGGAAAATATTCCCGTCAAGCCTTTGGATCGCGCGCTCCCCGCCGGTGCGCCCTACACGCCTGTTTTGCAGAGCATCATCAAGACCAGCATCGGTCTGGGCTTGCTGGTTTTCGCCGCCGTCGCCCTCGGCCTCAGCTTCATCGATGATCGCGTCAAGAGTGCCTGGGACATTGAAGGCTTCATCGGCGCCCACCTGCTCGGCATTGTCCCCGAGCTGAGTCATGTCCCCGACGGCGAGAAACATTCCCTGGTCAACACCGACAAAACTTCGCCCGCTTCCGAAGCCATTCTCAGCGTTTACAGCGCGGTCAAGATCCAGTCCAAACTCGACTTCCCCAAGTCCATCCTCGTCACCAGCACCATCCCCGGCGAAGGAAAGACGATGATCAGCTGCAATCTCGCGGCCTCGTTCGCCCGCCACGGCAAACGCGTGCTCCTCATCGATTGCGACATGCGCCGCCCGATGCTGCACCGCCATTTCAAGCTCACGAACGAAGCCGGTTTTATCCCGTGGTTCGAGGCTGGCGCCAAAATCCCCGCAGATCCTTTCACCGACTCCACGCTCGGATTGACCAAGGTGGACGGGAATCTCTATCTGCTCCGCTCCGGCGGCCGCTCCAAAGGCCCAACCGAATTGCTCGAAAAACCGGTCTTCAGCCAGTTTCTCGAGAGCATGAAGCAGCACTTTGATCTGATCGTCGTCGACTCCCCGCCGATGGGCGCGGTCACCGATGCTCTGCTGATCGCGCAACGCACGGACGAAGTCATTTATGTCTGCCGCTTCAATCGCGCCTATCGCAAGCACATCCGGCTCTACATCAAACAGCTCAAGGAGAACAAAACCGAACTGCTCGGCATCGTGCTCAACGGTTTGTCCGAGCGTCGCATCGAGTACTACAGCAACTACCGCTACTACCGCAGTTACAAAAAATATTACGGCTCACAGTCGTGAGTCCGCTCCTGTGCGCCGCGTCCCCGGACGCGGCTTTTTAGTTTGTAGGAGCCTGCTTGCTGGCGATTCTGTGGTCCTCCAACTTTCTCCCCGCCGTGCTCTCCGCCTTCCTCCCACCCAACTATGATCCGAAGCGTCCGGTCGTGCTGATCGCCGGTCGCGGCAGCTACCCGATCATCACCGCCCAGGCCATCCGTGCCGCCGGCGTGCCGCTGCGACTCGTGGCGATGGACGACGAAACCAGTCCGGACCTAATCGCCACCTTTCCCGCCGCCGATCAGATCACCCTCAACGTGGGCCAGATCGGAAAAATGCTCGACGCACTCAAGAACTTTGGGGCCGGCTACGCCCTGATGGCCGGACAGGTAAAACCCAAGCGCCTCTTTCACGGCCTGACTCCCGATCTCAAGGCGGCTGCCATTCTTTTTTCCCTGAAGCGCCGCAATGCCGAAACCATTTTCGGCGCCATCGCCGCCGAGATTGAGAAAATCGGCGTCACCCTGCTGGACGCCCGCGCCTTCATTGATCAGGAAATGGCAACCGCCGGCTCCATGACAGGCCGTAAACTTTCGATCGATGAGGAATACCTCAACCACGGCATCCACATCGCCCGCGAGATCGCCCGGCTCGATATCGGCCAGGGCTGCGTCGTCCGCAAAGGCACCGTCCTCGCCGTGGAAGCATTTGAAGGAACTGACGACATGCTCCGCCGCGCCGGCATCTTCAAGACCGACGAATCGCTTTTTGTTAAGACCGTTAAACCCAAGCAGGATTTCCGCTTCGATGTACCGGTTTTCGGTCTGCGCACCCTGGAAACCATGCACGAAGCCGGCCTCGCCGCCGCTGCCCTCGAAGCCGGCAAGGTCATCGTCCTCGATAAAGCCTCGGTCCTCAAACAGGCCAGGACTTGGGACATCTCCCTTCACGGATTTTGAGCCCACCGGGCGGCTTCCGTGCGCTGCCCGTCCCTTGCTTGCACTTTTCCTCCCACCGTCCACCTTTTTCCCATGCCCGCTGACATAGTCGAAGTTGCCATCAAAGGCCTGATGCCCACGGCCAACGGCTGTGCCGTGTTCCTCGGCAACGACGAAAAGGTCTTCGTCATCTACGTCGATCCCAGCGTCGGCAGCGCCATCTCGATGACCATTAACGGCGTCAAGAAAGAGCGCCCGCTCACGCACGACTTGATCGGCCATTTACTGATGGGCTTCGAGATCAGTCTCGAACGCATCATCATCAACGACGTCAACGACGGCACCTATTTCGCCCGCATCATTCTCCACATGCAGAATGAACTTGGCCGCAAATTCCTCGAACTCGATGCGCGCCCCAGCGACTCCATCGTGCTCGCCCTCCAGCACAAACGCCCGATCTTCGTGGCCCGGAAAGTTTTCGATCTGGTCGAGGACATGAGCGAAATTCTCGAACGGGTCCTCAAGCAACAGAAGGAAGAGCCCAAGGACGAGGGCGACCAGTAACCCAGCTGCTCCTCCGCCTGCTGGGCCAGCACGCGCGCCGCGCCTCCGCTGACTTGGTGGAAATCCCGCGAGAATCAAAGCCCACTCTGAACTTGTCATCCGCCCCTTCGCATTCTTCATCGGGCCCCTTGCCGGCCCGCATTCTCCCCGGCCAGCCGCTGACCGCGCTCGCCCCGATGCAGGATGTGACCGATCTGCCGTTCATGCGGGTCGCGGCGCATTACGGGGCGCCGGATTATTTCTTCACCGAGTTTTTTCGCGTACATGGCCAGTCTCGACCGGAGAAGCATATCCTACGCTCCATCACCGAAAATAAAACCGGCCGCCCGGTCTTCGCTCAGCTCATCGGCGAACATGTCCCCGACATGATTCGTACGGTTAAGGAACTGCTGCACTACCCCATTGCCGGCATCGACCTCAACATGGGTTGTCCCGCGCCGAAAATCTACAAGAAGAACGTGGGCGGCGGACTCCTGCGCGATCCCGCCAAGATCAATGAACTGATCGGCTCCATGCGCGATGCGATCCCCGGCCTGTTCACGGTCAAAATGCGCATCGGGTTTGAGACCACCGGGAATTACGAAGCCATACTCACACTCATCAACAAATACTCGGTCGACCTGCTCAGTGTACACGGACGCACCGTCAAGGAAGGCTACCGGAGCGAGGTTCACTACGACTTCATCGGCCAGGCCGCCCGCACCGTCCGCTGCCCCGTGCTCGCGAATGGCAATATTTCCTCCGCCGCCAAAGCCGCGGCGGTGCTGACGGAAACCGGCGCCGCCGGTGTGATGATCGGCCGGCACGCCATTCGCAATCCATGGATCTTCCGGCAGTGCCGCGAACGCTCCGCCTCATCGGCAGCTCCGGTCATCCCTAACCGGGAGTCCGTCCCCGCCACGAACAGCACGCCGACCCACTCCGCAGTCTTCCAACCCACGCTCGCCGACGTGCGTGAATACATCGAACGCCTCTATCGTGAAACGCAGCAGCCGGGAGTGCCCGAGGCCGCACATGTGGCCAAGATGAAGAAATACCTGAACTTCGTCGGGCAAAGCGTGGACCCAGAGAGCTTGTTCCTGCACGACATGCGCCGCGCGATGACCGAGGCCGAGCTTTTCGCCGTTTGCGACCGTCACCTGCTCAGCGAGCCGGACAAATGTTTTTCAACAGAACCCTACCCGGGTGTAATCGCCCGCCCCAACTGTGAAACCCCGCTGGAAGGCTGTTCGCTGGATACGGTAACCGCCTGATCCACGGAACGCATTCGTGCAGATAGCCCAATGGCACCGGAGAGCTTCGGGCATCGATTGGCGGCGGATTCTGGAGCTGCCCAGCCGCGCTGATTCCAGCGGTGGTGGTCAGCAACAAGGAGCGGAGGACGGTGGATTCGCCGTCATACTTAAGGCTGAAAGTCAGTCCGTTCGCCCATCATCGCGGGAACACTCTTTCAATCGCATTAACCCGACTTCGTCTACTGGAGGCCGTAAAAAGCGGAAGTCATTGATTCATCGTGGGAGGTTCCCGGAAGTCGCCACTACATCGTCGCGGAAGGTCG
>JANYDX010000457.1 GCA_025363395.1 Verrucomicrobiota bacterium | reverse complement strand
CGCCGCTTGGGTCGTGCTTGTCGGTCCAGTCGAGGATCGGCTCAACGATGCCGGCGCGCTCATCAAAAAATACCGAGCGCAAACTGCCCGTGTCTTCGATGCGAAACGAAAGCGTGTCCAGCGCGTCGTAGGTTTGGAAGTGTGGCTGGTGGCAAGTCACGCGCAAATAATAAGTGTCCGGCGCGAGAAAATTTCCCGGCACCGTGATCCGGTAAGTGTGGCGACCGGAAACGATGGGCTGGTATTCGCGCGCCTTGTCGGCGTTGCACGTCGTAAAAATCGCCACGCCCTCCTTGTTCATCACGCTCACGGCAACCTGCCCCTTGCTGAACGTGCCGTTGGAACGGACTTTCAATTCAACGGTGAAACCTTCCGCGCAATCCAAATGTCCGGCAGGCTGGTTGTCGTGGTTCAGCACGCTCGCGGACTCGGCGTAGATGCCTTCCTTCGTGGGCGCGGGCGAGTTACGCAGCCAGAAGCCTTCATGCTCCGCGCCAGCAGCGAGATAAGTATCTACCACTTCACCGATGCTGCCGGTCTTCACGACCTGGCCTTGATTGAGCAAAATACCTTTGGTGCAAAGCTGCCGCATCACCGCCATGTTGTGCGACACAAACAAAACCGTGCGCCCGCCGCGCGCGACTTCATCCATCTTGCCGAGGCATTTTTTCTGGAACGACGAATCGCCGACCGCCAGCACCTCGTCCACGATTAAAATTTCTGGTTCCAGATGCGCGGCCACGGCGAACGCCAGCCGCACGAACATCCCGGAAGAATAGCGCTTCACGGGCGTGTCGAGAAAACGTTCGATCTCGGAGAAGGCCACGATCTCATCGAACTTCTTTTTGATCTCCACCTTGGTCATGCCAAGGATGGCGCCGTTGAGAAAAATATTTTCGCGGCCGGACAATTCGGGGTGAAACCCCGTCCCGACTTCGAGCAGACTGGCGACGCGACCCCGGATGGTGGCCCGGCCGGTGGTCGGCTCGGTGATCCGTGACAGGACTTTCAATAGCGTGGATTTGCCGGCGCCGTTGCGTCCGATGATTCCGACCACGTCGCCCGGGTTGATCTCAAAGGAAACATCGCGCAGCGCCCAGAATTCCTCCGTGCTGGAATTGGCGACCGCGCCGCCGGAGATGCGCCGGAACAAATCGCGGACGCCATGGCTGAGCGATTCACGCAGGGTATCCGTTCGTTTCTCGTGGGAGAGAAAATAGCGCTTGCCGAGTCCTTCGACGGAAATGGCGGGTTTGCTCATGGTGTGGGTGGACCTGACGGCGGCGGTGGACGGTAACCCGCCTGTTCCTCCGCAACCGCCGCTTCGACCAGCAACGCGATCTTGGGGTCCATCGGCAGACCCTCACGAAACCGCTGACGGTTAAAAGCCACGGCGACCTCTTCCATGCTTTCGAGCAGAAGGATTTTTTCGGAGAGACTCAGCTTGAGATTGTCCTCGCGCATGCCGTCGCGGGCACCTTCCCAACTGCCATAGTGCCATGGATCACGTTTCATGGCGCAGTTCCTCAATTCGGGTAAGTTCGACGATGTCATCCAAATCGCGTGGACGGCCCGCTTCCTTTTTCATTTTGAACAGGGCTGGCAAAGCGATGATCGGTGCCGTCAGACTGTCGGCTAACTGGACCAGCTTGGCGGCACTATATTCCGCGACGAAATCGAACGGTTCGCTCACGAATACATCCACGGGAGTTTCGCGGCAATGATCATTCCAGAGGTTTAGCACCACCATGCCTTTTTGGGTCCGCCATTCATTGCGGAGGCTGGCGTTGGCAAATTGTTCGCTGGTGACCGGAATTCTTGGCTGGTAGCCAAGCCCGGCCAGGGTATCAAGCCCCATGCGAATGTTTGGCGATTCCAGTCCGATGACCAGATCGAGATCGTTGGTATAGCGCACATGTCCATGGGCGTTTACGGCCAGTCCGCCCACAATCAGATAACGCACGCCAGCTTCGTTCAGCGCTTTGACAACGGCAATGACGTGTTGCAATCGCATGGCTTAAATTAAGTCCGCGAACGTGCGCTCCGTGTGCCGGAAATACCAGAGGCCGGAGACCAGCAACGCGAGCGCCATCGCCACCGAAATGCCGAGGTTAACCGGATCGAGCGCGGGTTCGCCGTGCAGCAGGCACCAGCGGAAACCATCGATCGCGCCGGCCATCGGATTGAGCGAATAGAGGTGGCGCCAGTTGGGCAGGTTGGAGGAACTGAAACCGACGGGAGAAAGAAACAGCCCGACCTGGAGCAGGAACGGCACGACGAAACGGAAGTCGCGATATTTCACGGTGAGCGCGGTGAGCCACAGGCCGGTGCCGATCGCAGCAACGAGAGTCAGCAACACAAAGAGCGGCATCAGCAGCACGCGCCAGTCCGGCACGAATTGCCACCACGCGCAGAGGCTGGCGAGGAGCACGAGGACCACTCCGAAATCAATCAGCGCCACGGCGACCGAGGAGAGAGGCACGATGAGGCGCGGAAAATAAACCTTTGAGATCAGGTGTGTGTTGGCGACGAGACTTCCGCTCGCGTTGGAAAAAGCGGCGGCGAACAATTGCCAGGGCAGCAGGCCCGCGAGCACGAGCAGCGGATAGGGCACGTTGCCCGCCGGCATCCGCGCCAGCCGCCCAAAAATAAACGTGAACACCGCCAGCGTGACCGCCGGCTGAATCAACGCCCAGAGAATCCCCAGCGTCGTTTGCTTGTAACGCACCTTGATGTCGCGCCACGCGAGAAACCCCAATAACTCCCGGTAGCGCCAGAGATCGTTCCAGTATTGCCGGTTGGCGCGGCCGGCCTCAAGGACGAGTTCTGGAATATCAGGGGAGGGCATGGATCAGTTCAGCGCGGCGGTGAGGCGCCGCTGGAAGACGGGGAAAGCAAAAGAGGCGGCATGCCGGCGCACAATCTCCGAATCGCGCGGATGGCGCACCAGATCGGTCACAGCCGCGGCCAGATCGGGAATATTACCGTATTCGACCAGCTGGCCGACAGTATCGTTGATCACCTCGGGCACGCCCCCCGCACGCGCGCCGATGCAGGGTTTGCCGTGGGTCATGGCCTCCAGAAAAACGAGACCGAAGCCCTCCTTGCGACTGGGCAGCGCAAATAAATCACAGGTCTCATATTCGGCGCGCAGGGTTTCATCATCGATGGCCCCGGTGAAATCCACCGCTGGGCCCACCCCCATCGTCACGGCCAGTGCACGAAGTCGCGGGAGATCGTCGCCCCGTCCGACGACCCGAAGTCGCGCCAGCGGATAATCCCGGCGGACCAGCGGCAGTGCTTCGATCAACGTATCCACACCCTTGTAATTGTCCGCCGCTGTCAGCCGCGAAACCGTCAGGATGCGCGGCGCGGCAAAGACCGATCCGGCAAAGGGCGGATTTTGGGTTTCCGCGAAATAGGGATCGAGCGTATTGGGCACGACCACGAGACGTTCCGCGGAGAGCCGCGGGTGAAAGCGCAACAGCTGGCGGCGGGTGTAGTCGCTCACGCAAAAGATCCGGTGGGCGCCGAGCAGCGCACGGCGTTCAAGTCCGCTGTACGGGCGCCAGACTTCAATGCCATGCGCCACGAGATCATAGCGCAGCCGTGGGTTGAAGCATTGTGCCAGCCGCGCGATCGCCAGGTGATGGAGGTGGCCGCAGACCAGCACATCGGCGCGGCGGGCGAGACCGATGGCCTGCGTGACAAAACGAAACCTGCTCCCCGCGCAGGCGACATGCCGGCGCAGATGCGAGTCGGAGTAGCGGGGAAGACGCGGATCGCCGCCGGGTTGGTCGTTCAACACGAGTGAATCAACCTCTCCGCCCGGACCGCAGCCTTCGCACAGGGCCTTCAGATAAAGCCGCATGATCCGCGCAATACCGCCGTCGGCCAGAAACAGCTCGGGAGAGAGGAGGAGAATTTTCATCCGCGGGTGAGGCGCGCGCTGGGTTGCAGGAGTGGCTTTACGTGGCGATCTGAAGGCGAGGTGAGGTTTAGTCGTGGTGCAAATCCGCCCCCACAAAAATGCCAGCACACCGTCATCATGCCGTCCCCCGACGGTTTGCGAAGGCGATCAACACCGCAAGCGTCCAAACCCGCGACCACGCGCGGGTGTCGCCCTTGGTTTTGAAATCTTGCCAGACTTGCACGACCGCCGCCGGTTCTAGCCACGGACACGCCGCGAGGGAGGTCGTCGAAAATGTTTCCTCCATGAACGGCCGAAGCTCGCTCGTCATCCAGTGGGCAAAGGGGAGGGCGAAACCCTGTTTGCGCCGCTGGCGGATGGCGGCGGGTACCAGATCGGCCGTGGCATCGGCAAGCGCGCGCTTGGTGACGCGCGGATCGTATTTGAAATGATCCGGCTGCGGCCACAGCCATTCCAGCAGCACGCGGTCCACGAAAGGCACGCGCAGTTCCAGCGAGTGCGCCATGCTCATGACGTCGCTGTCGCGCAGAAGCACGTCCGTCATGTAGGTGCGCAATTCCCAGGCGCTGATGATTTGAAACGGACTTGCGCCGATGAGTTCGGCGGCGAAATCCTCCAGCATGGGATGATGCGGACCAAGCCGTTCCGCCTGGGCGCGGGCGTCGGGCGCGAGCAGGGCGAGCCGCGTCATTTCGGGCAGCACCCGGCGTTGCAACGAGGCGAGTTCGTGCAGATCGCGTGCGTGGGTGAGAAAATCCGCGAGCTTGCGCGTGCGTGCGGTTGAACGCGCTTGCAAGCGGTGGATGATCGTCGCGCGCCAGGCGGCGGGAAGCGTGCGCCACAGGGGAAGAAGGCGCTGCAAGCGTGGCAGATCACGGAATGAAGGATAACCACCGAAAAGCTCGTCGCCGCCGAGACCCGACAGCGCAACCGTCACGCCGCCTTGCCGCGCGGTCTGGCTGGCATACCAGGTGTTGACGCCGTCGCCAGTGGGCTGGTCAAAACTGCCGAGGATGCGCGGCAGGTCCGACGCGACGCGTGTGCCGGTAATCAATTCCTCATGATGTTCCGTGCCGAAAGTCTGGGCGGCGAGCCGCGCACTGGCTTGCTCGGAAAATCCACCCTCGCCGAAAATCAGCGAAAAAGTTTTCAGCTTGGTGGCGCCACTTCTTGCCATGAGGCCTACGACGGCGGTGGAATCCATGCCCCCGGAGAGAAACGCCCCGACCGGGACATCCGCCACACGATGGGCGCGGATGGAATCTTCGAGTTGATGGCGCAGGCCGTGGACGAAATCGTGGTAGTTGGTCGCGACCTTGCCCGGGCTGACAGGAGCCGGCAAATGCCACCACGCCCCTGTCGTGACGCGGCCCTCCGCCGATACGCGGAGGGCGTGGCCGGGAGGGAGATTCGCAATGCCGCGATAGATCGTGCGGGGCGCGGGGACACTGAACCACGCGAGGTATTCGCCGACGGAAGTGGAATCGATTTCGCGCGGCACGAGTCCGCTGGCGAGCACCGCGTTCAGTTCTGAGCCGAAGACGACCCCGCTGTCCGGCAGGCGGGCGTAGTAAAGCGGCTTGATGCCAAGTGAATCGCGCGCAGCGAACAGGGTGCGTTCGCATGCATCCCACACGGCGAAGGCGAACATCCCGCGCAGTTTTTTCAGGCAATCGGCACCATCAAGCGCGAAGGCCGCGAGCAATACCTCGGTGTCGCAATTTGTTCGGAAGTTCCAGCCGCGGGCGGCGAAACCGGGCTGCAGTTCGCGGTAGTTGTAGATTGCGCCATTGAAAACGAGGCTGAAGCGCCCGTCCGGGCTGAGCATGGGCTGATGACCGTTGGCCGGATCGATGATCGCCAGCCGGCACATGCCGAGGGTCGCGCATCCGTCGGAGTGGAATCCGCGATCATCCGGCCCGCGCTGCCGCTGGCGTTGCACCATGCGCACCACCGCGTCCTCGCGTACCGCCGGCTCAAGCCGAGGGGAAATGATGCCGGCTATGCCGCACATGCGATTACTTGATTAGTCCGGTCGGACAAAATAAAATCAATCAGTCGGTTTGGCCCACGAAACACACGAATGACACGAAATGGATGAAAGATAATCCGACAGCGGCATAGAACAGATGATGAATCCATCTCCAAAATTAGTGGAGCGGTAATCTTCCAGTCCATGCAGTCGCTATGAGTAAATTATAATTTTCCCATTTGGGGTGTGGCTTTCGCATCAACGATGTTCGATTTCTGTCGGCCATCGATACGCAAGTACCATACTCTTCGAGTAGAAATGCTCACCGACTCGAGCAAGCTGGTTGCCGCCCCACAAATAGACATGTTCGCTATCTTCACGCAGAAAAATCCCAACATGACCCGAAGGTGAATTAGGGTGTTTGCGCCAGAGAACGACGATGCAGCCAATTTTAGCCGACGAAAGTGGCGTGCCCCAATTCAGCCAGGATTTCGCAATTGCTGAACCCGTACCGGGAATGCCGCAGCACGCAATGCACCAGTTAAGGAATGAAGAACACCAGGGGACTTTGTCATTCCACGGAACTTGTGACACTGCTTTATGATATTCCTCGATTCGAGAGTTGGATGCTCCAGTCGCAGATGTCTCGATGCCGGCTTCTTCTTTTGCTACCTCAAGCCAAACCAGCGGATTCGACTGCAAATGTTCCGTCATTGCGGAATGTAAATGTTTTGAAGGCAGATCAGTTGAACAATCACGAAGACTGCTTCGCCCCGTCGCTTCCCAGGCTGGGAGGCGGCGAGGTTCAAAGCGGTGGCAAAAACTCGCAAACTGCGGTCCGGGGCTGGACCGGCTTAATCCAACAACAGGGCGGGCAATGTAGCAATGTTGATTTCACGCAAAGCCTTAGAGGCAAATAGCTTTGCCGATTTCAATGGATTTGGCCTGCGAGGTCAGCAATGCGACCAAATGCAGTCCAAATTCCACGGCGGTACCCGCTCCCCGCGAGGTGGTAATTTTACCATCGGTCACAATGCGTTCCGCCGACAAAATGGCGGGCAACTCGTTCGCCACGGAAAAGTGCGCGGTGTATCGTTTGCCGTTTAACAAACCGCAGTCGTTTAGGACGGTGGGCGCGGCGCAAATGGCCGCGAGCCAGCGGCCGGCGGCGTGATGTTGCCTGACCACTTCGAGCACGCGCGGATCGGCGCGAAGATTTTTCACGCCGGCTCCACCGGGTAGAAAGAGCAGATCGAAAAGTTTTCCCTGGACCCGCGATAGAGCCACGTCGGCGTGTGCAGTGATGGTGCTGCGGCCGGTCGCGTGACAGTTTTCGTTGAGTGAAGCGGTGGTCACTTCGATTTCCGCACGCCGGAGTAAATCGACCGGGGCGAAGGCTTCGATCTCTTCGAAGCCTTCGGCAAGAATGACGAGAACGGTAGGCTTGGTCATGTTGAGAGGGCTAACTGCTCAGGCTCATGAATGGGACACTAATTTTTGATCCGGAAGTATTCACATGGGGGCGCAGAGGAAACAGAGTCCGAGACGGAAATGGATGACCTCTGTGCGCTCTGCGACCTCCTGTGAAACTGTTTTGGTTTTGAGCTGGGAGCTCGGTTTGGAGATTCGGCAATTTTAGAATCCATTAGTGAGGATTAGTGTGCATTAGTGGTTTTTCCTTTCTCTCCCTTTCATGACTTCTCTCCACGGCAAACGGTTGGTCATATTTGGCTGCGGCTACGTCGGCTCGGCGGTGGCGCACGCTGCTGTCATAGCGGGGGCGCGGGTTGAGGCATTGACCCGCAATCCCGACAAGGCGGAGGCATTGCGATCACAGGGTTTAGCCAAAGTGGTGGTGGCGGAATTGTCGTCGTCCGACTGGCACGGGCAGCTCGCGACCGGTCCGGATTTCGTCGTCAACTGTGTCAGCTCGGGTGGCGGCCCCGATGGTTACCGGGTTTCCTACCTTGACGGTATGGCATCAATTTTGGCCTGGGCGGCAAAGGGCCGGACGCCGGTAGGGACGATCATCTACACCAGCAGCACCTCGGTTTATCCGCAGGGCGGGGGAGCGGTGGTCGATGAAAACGCATCCGCGGATGGAGCGACGCCCAACGGGAAAATCATCCGTGAGTCGGAGCTAATGTTGGAAAAAGCTCCGTCGGCCGCGTGTCAGCGTTGGTTCATTTTGCGTTTGGCGGGTATTTATGGCCCCGGCCGGCATCACCTGCTCAATCAGCTCCGGGAGGGCGCGAGCGAGCTCGGTGGCAGCGGGGGACATCGTTTGAATTTAATCCATCGCGACGATATTGTATCGGCCGTGATGGCCGGCCTGACTGCATCCGATGTGATCGGCAGCCAGGTATTCAACGTGGCCGATGACGCACCGGCCTTGCGGGAGGAAGTGGTCCGTTGGCTGGCCGCGCAATTGCAACGGGCGGTGCCGGTGTTCGATGGCGTGGCGGGGAGCCGTCGCGGAGGTGAGCCGATGCCGGATCGCATCATCGATAGTGGAAAAATCCAGCGGGTGCTCGGCTGGCGGCCGCGGTTTGCGGATTACCGCGCAGGATTTAGTGAAATACTGAAATCGGATTGATCCGGTATGAGCCAGGGAGTTACCCACGGGAGACACGAAACGCACGGAGGAGAGGTTTGGTTTTCGAACCGTCGAACAATTTATTCCTTGTGGTCCAATACTTGGGAGGCCCGGCCTCAGACGGGTAAACTTGCTTCGGCTGGAATGGGGAAAAGACCACGGCGAGGTCGCCGGGGCTCCAGACCTGGGATGACTGGAGCGCGGCATGCTCCCTCGTCGCGAGGGTTTGGCAAATGCCTGGGGCCTTATCTTTACTTGGTTCAAATTCCGTGTTTTTCGCAGGCAATTCCGCTCATTGCGCGCTCATTAAAAGCTTGAAGGAAATTGTGCGTGATTAGTGTTCAGATGTGTTCATTACTGATTTCAAACTTAACCCCTTAAAAATCCATGGCCGGCGTAGGCACCCTTCTTAAACAAGCCCAGAAAATGCAAAAGCAGATCGAGTTGATGCAGGCATCGCTCGCGACGCGCGAAATCGACGTCACCAGCGGTGGTGGCGCGGTGCAGATCAAGATCAATGGCGCCAGCAAGTTCCTCTCGCTCACGCTCGATCCGGAATTTCTCAAGGAGGACAAAAAACTCATCGAAGAGACGATCCTCAATGCTGTGCAGGAAGCCGCCCAGAAGGCCAAGGAATTGAACGATTCCGAAATGCAGCGCATTTCCTCGGGCTTCCAGATGCCCGGAATGTTTTGATATTTTGGATTCCTGATTTTGATTTTCGGTCGCAGGATCTGCTCTGATTGTTAGGGCAATCGTAATTCCACAGTCGAGAATCGAGAATTCCAATGACTCCCGCCCTTGAACATTTGCAGAAGCTGCTGAAGCAGCTGCCCGGGATCGGCTACCGGTCGGCGGAGCGCATTGCCCTGCATTTGTTGGTGGAGAAGCCGGCGCGGCTGCCCGAGTTGATTTCGGCACTGGAAGTCGCCGCAAAAAATGTCCGTCGCTGCACGATTTGCGGCAACCTTTCCGAACAGGAGCACTGTCCGGTTTGCGCCGACGATCGGAGGCGCACGGGTCAGGTCTGCGTGGTAGAATTTGTGACCGACCTCGCGGCTATTGAACGCTCCGGCGCCTATCGCGGCCGCTACCATGTGCTTCACGGGAAACTCTCGCCCATTCGTGGCGTGGCGCCCGAGGATCTCAATCTTGGCGCGTTGCTGGGGCGCATCAGTGCCGGCGAAGTTACGGAACTCATTCTCGCGCTGTCCAATGATGTGGAAGGCGAGGCCACGTGCCATTATCTTACGGAGCGCCTGCCCAAGGTCGGTTTGAAGGTAACGCGGATCGGCTTCGGGCTGCCCAGTGGGAGCGGGGTGCTGTATGCTGACTCCGTGACGCTGAAGAGCGCACTCGATGGGCGGCGCGATTATTCGTGAGTAGGGAGCGCGGGGCGGATCCCGGTTTTTGTTTGATTTGGGGCCGTCGCTTTCGAGGTGCCAAGTTGAGCGCCTCAGCAGGCCCGGCACAAGCGACGGCCCTGCTACAGGAGACGATACAAACCATAACGAGAATGGGATGCGCCCGGAAACGCGACGCGGTGGCTTGCGGGCTTGACGGTCGGAGCGCGAAGGTTAGCACTTAAGACGCTGTTCAATGCGGGCGTAGTATATCGGTATTATGCGTGCTTCCCAAGCATGAGAGGAGGGTTCGATTCCCTCCGCCCGCACCAGCATTCGCTGAAGTTGGAGCGGGCAAGGCAGCCGCGGATTGCTCAAAAAACGCGGGCATCCTGCGAGGAAAGCTTCCGGGTTCACTAGCGGTGCTTGTCTGAGGCACCGCGGAAATCCCGATCGGCTGAAAACAGGCTTCTGCAGTTTGCTGCCATAATCCGGAGCCTGCCTCTGGCGGGCAAATTATATTAATTTTTTAGGTTGAACCCTGTGGCGTCGATCTCCTGTTGCAGATGGACGCATGCTCGTTCGGTGGCGTCGACCGACGCGGATTTAAAGTGGCCGCCGCGATTGTAGCCCACGAATGGCAGCCAAGCCTCCGAGCGGAGTTGGCGGCGGTTGCTGATCAGCAGGAATAAGGGATCAGCCTTGATGTGGGCAAGATCGTCGTTGGCCGGGGCATAGCCGAGGCCCTGCAGGATGATACGGGCAATGAGCAGATGACCGGCGTCGTTCGGGTGAATGCCATCGGGACTGAAGGTGAACGTGGGGTTGTGTTCGCGCTGGCTCGCGAGGGCGGCGGCGAGCGGTCCATGCAAGTCGATAACCATGACGCCGGGTTCGTGCAATGCGAGTTCGGTGCGGGCGAACTCAGCGAGGACGTCGTCGTAACCGGCGTACGGTTTGCTGTAAGCGAACTCTGCGGCGGTCGCCGGCACGGTTCTCGTGCGGAGGGGGAGTTCGTCGAACAGCGGAGGAGTCAGTAATACGAGGCGGGCGCCGCTGGCGCGGATTTGTGTGATGAGGTCATGCAGTCCGGACGTAAATGCGGCGAGTCTCTCGGGGGAGGAAGGGTGATAGATGCCGTCGTTCATGCCGTAGCAGGCGAGGACGATTTTTGGTTTCACCGCTTTCAGGGCGCGGTCGAGCCGCTCGAGCACACAGGGACGGGGGAACGGGTGGCTTTTCTCGGAGAGCCCGGAAAGGGTTTCGCTGGATAGACCGATGCTGATCAAATCCGATGTTTCAGCAGTCGCAGGGAGTGAGCTAGAGTGAAGGAAATATTCGACGAAGCTCACGTAGCGTCCGTCCTGGGTGATGCTGTCGCCGAGCACCAGCACGCGCTGGCCGGTCAGGGCAATCGCGGGGTTTCCCGTGTCGGCGGCGGTGGACCGGGCCGGTTGAAACAGCGCCACTGCGATGGCGGCAAGGATAAACGCGGTCGAAAAGCGGCGGTGGGGCATGCAGGAAGGAGCGGAATTCTTGCTAGGTAACAAAGAAATAACTTCGTCTGCAACAGCCGCATTCCTGCGTTATTATGATCGGTTGCCGAAATTTTGCCCGCTCGCCAAGTGGTCAACAGTTCTTGATCAGCCAAGTCGCACCGCGCGCTTCCGGAGAGACGCGAAACAAAGGAGCGAGACGCCATCAGTCGATAACCTTCCATTGCCTAGTAAAGGCAATCGAAGCCGCGAAGTTGCCCCAGGACCAATGACTGGTATAAATGGATAGAGGAGGTGGCGTTATTTTGGCAACCACCACTTCGACAGCATCAATGTTTCACCGTCCATTCCAAGGGGAAGATGCCCAAGCTGGAGCTGCCGATGAAATTAATGCCGTTCATGAGCCAGAGGGCGCGCTCGCCAGTCAGGCTGTTCGACCAGATAATGTCCGTTTGGCCGTCCGCGTTGAAGTCCGCGGTGCCTGTAACGGTCCACTCGAGGGGGAAGATGCCCAGACTTGAGCTGGAGAGAAAGCTGGTGCCGTTCATGAGCCAGAGGGCACGCTCTCCAGTGATGCTATTCGACCACACGATATCCGGTTTGCCGTCGGCATTAAAATCGCCTGTGGCGGCGACCGTCCACTCAAGGGGGAAGATACCCAAGGTTGAACTACCTAGGAAGTTGGTGCCATTCATGAGCCAGAGGGCGCGTTCTCCGGTGATGCTATTCGACCACACAATGTCTGGTTTGCCATCGCCGTTGAAGTCGCCCGTGGCGGCGACCGTCCACTCCAATGGAAACGTGCCAAGGGTGGAGCTGGCGAGGAAGTTGGTGCCGTTCATGAGCCAAAGGGCGCGTTCACCGGTAATACTATTTGACCAGATGATGTCGGGTTTGCCGTCGGCATTGAAGTCTGCGGTCGCCGCAATGGTCCATTCCAAGGGAAAGATACCGAGGGTGGAAGCGGCGAGGAAGTTGGTGCCGTTCATCAGCCAGAGGGCGCGTTCCCCAGTGATGCTGTTCGACCATAAAAGATCGGGTTTACCGTCGGCATTAAAATCGCTGAATACTGCAATCGGGGCAGAGCGGGAAATAACGGTGAGAACCGCAGGATTACTGGTGGCTGTTCCAACGGAATTGGTGGCCACCACGCGATAAGTAGCTGCGTCGCCCGCGGCAACGGAAGGAATCGCATACCAACTGTTGATTGCCCCGGTGATGTTTACTCCATTTTTCTGCCATTGGAAAGTAGGTGCCGGGGTGCCGCTAGCTGTTGCAGTGAAGGTCATGGAGTAGCCCAGGGCAAATGGCACGCTCGCCGGTTGAATGGTGAAAAGGGGAGCGGAATTCGGAATCGGGCTGACCGTCAAAACTGCCGGATTGCTGGTGACAGTCCCCGAATTGTTCGTCACGCCAACCGTATAGGTGCCCGCCTGGGTGAGTTGTGCGCTTCCAATTGCATAAGTGGCCGACGTCGCGCCGCTGACCGGTGCGCCATTCAGATACCACTGATAAGTTAGCGATCCCGTGCCAGTTGCAGCTACACTCAACGAAAAGCTGTTTCCCACAGTCACAGTTTGGGTTGCCGGCTGGGTAATGATCACGGTTGGCCCGACTATTTGGACAGGGGTGCTGAGGAAAGTGCCTGGTAAAGCGGTGCCGAGTTGTCCGTTTAAATTGTATCCCATCGCCCATAGCGTGCCATTAGTTTTTAGGTACATCGTATAGGCGTCACCGGCTTTAACGGATGCAACGCCGCTTGCCACTTGGGCGGGACTGCTTCGGGTAGACACTGTCCCGTCGCCCAATTGTCCGTAAACATCGTTGCCGGCAGTCCACAAGGTACCATCTGTCCTGACGAAGGTGGAATGGGCATGGCCGAGAGAGACCGAGGCTACGCCGCTGGCAATCTGCACAGGCGTGTTCCGGAAAGTTCCGGGAAGTGTGGCGCCATCGCCCAGTTGACCATCCAAATTATAGCCGTTTGCCCATAACGTTCCATTAGTCTTCACAAACATCGTGAACTCCCAGCCCGCTGAGACCGACGCCACGCCGGTCGCAACTTGCACGGGAGTGCTTCGGGAGGAGGTGGTGCCGTCGCCAAGTTGGCCGTAGTTATTAAAGCCCGTCGCCCACAACGTTCCATCCGTCTTTATGAATAGTGTGTGATCAAAACCAGCTGAGACCGAAGCCACCCCGGTCGCCACTTGTACGGGAGTGCTCCGGGAGGTGGTGGTCCCATCACCCAGCTGGCCGGAGCTATTATAGCCCATCGCCCATAACGTACCATCTGTCTTCACAAATGTGGTGTGAAGATAGCCCACAGAGACTGAAGTCACCCCGGTCGCAATTTGTAGCGGGGTGCTTCGGGAAGTTCCGGGCAGAAGGGTGCCATCGCCGAGTTGGCCGTAATTATTATAGCCCGCCGCCCATAGAGTTCCGTCAGTCTTCAAGTACATCGTGTGGTTGCCGCCGGTCGAAACGGAAGCGACACCACTTATACCCGGTACTTGTGCTGGGATGGACTGATTGGTCGTTGAACCATTACCCAGCTGCCCATAGTTATTAAGTCCCATCGCCCACAATGTCCCATCCGTTTTCACAAACAGTGTGTGGGCATATCCAGCGGAGATTGAGGTGACTGATTGCGCTCGGGCATGAGTCGCCCACGAGAAGATTCCGATGGATAGCAACGCCGCAAAGCGTATATTTGAATTCAACGCCCGCGCCCGAAACGTCGGCAACCTTCTGTTGCAGGCCGCTAACTGGGACCGGATGAAATTTAAGCAGTGAGTGTGCATGTGTGGATGATAAAAATGTGCATGTGTGGATGATAAAAATCAGGCAGGGATGAGCGCCTCTGAGATAAATCGACAGGCACCAAGGTTGACGGTTCGCGGATTAGTGGAGGATTTCATCGAAAAATATTTTTAGAAGGCGGGAGTCGAGGACTCTTCGGCGTTAGCCTCCGAACCCGCCCTAGGCTCTTGAGGCCGGGGAACCTTCGGGGGTTGCTCCGCCGTTAATCCCGTAATCCCAACTCCGCATGGTAACTCCCCAGATCTGCGGGCTTGGGGCTTGGTCCGACTCATCGGGCGGATTTTCCGACTGGAACTATAATCCGAACGAAGCCCCGTTCGCCCATTTGCAAGAATTTCCTGTGATGCAGAGGTCCCTGCAGAGCCTGGACTAAAATTATGCCAATATACTTTAGTTCTAAAGCAGGGCGGGAAATCTGCCTGCTCGATATACCGACAAAGCCCATCTGAGAACTCGCATGGGCGATTCCGCTCGCTAAAAAGAGGATGGAAAGGGCAGGCAGTAAAAGAGTGTTCATTTTATTTACAATTATTTGCAATACGCCTTCATAAATTGGAAGTCTAAAATTATGAAATGCACATTCTGTGCCGTACGTTGCGCGACTGGGCTAGAAAGGCTGTTGCTATCAGTCCCCTAATACTTCGGTTTGTGGGCTTCGTAAGGCGCAATTTCTGCCACAGGCAGTGGGTAGTTACATGAAAGCGAAAAATGGCCCTCATCCCCAACGGTCGATGAAGTAATGTGCTTTCAAGGGATTCAGTAGCTCTGGATCCGAGTCTGATAAGGGCGCATACCAGTGCTTGTTGATGAAGGCCCATCGCTTGCGGGATCCCGGGACGAGCGCCTCCAAAGCGCTCCGCAAGCGACGGCCCCAGAGGGACGAAACAAGCCACAACAAAACTGGGTTACGCCCTCCGATACCCTAAGCTTGCTTCTGATTGCGTAATGGCGACTTTACTCGGCAATTTCCCCGTCATCGGCTTTAAGCCCTCGTGCC
>JANYDX010000315.1 GCA_025363395.1 Verrucomicrobiota bacterium | reverse complement strand
ATGAATCTGATCGCCGTCGCGACGCTGCGCAAATACCGCCGGCATGCGATCGTGGTCATCTTCATCATCGCCGCAGTCGTCACGCCCACGCCGGATCCCCTCAATCAGACCCTGTTCGCCCTGCCGTTGATCGTGCTTTATGAAGTGGCGATCTTTGTCTCCGCGCAATTGAAGCGCCGCCGCTCCGACGAAGTCATCGAAACCTGACCGGTGGGTGTGCCTGTCGTCAGGATCCGTCATGGTGCGATAATGCAGGCTCGGCTACAGTGGTGCGGTTCGTAATCTGACCGGACTTCCGTCATGCGTATTCTCCTCGTCGAAGATTCCCCACGCCTCCAGCGCAACATCGCGATGGCGCTCCGTCGCTCCGGCTATGCGGTGGACACGGCCGCCGACGGTGAGGAAGGGCTCTGGCTCGCAGAGTCGCACGACTACGACGCCATCGTGCTGGATATCATGCTGCCGAAACGCGACGGGCTAGACGTTCTCCGCACCTTGCGCGCCCGCGGCCGTGCCGCGCATGTGCTGCTGCTCACCGCCCGTGACACTGTGGCCGACCGCGTGACCGGTCTGCAAAGCGGCGCGGACGATTATCTGGTGAAACCGTTCGCACTTGAGGAACTGCTCGCCCGCGTGCAGGCGCTCTGCCGTCGCGCCTATGGGACGAAACAACCTCGGCTCACGGCGGGGGATTTGGAAATTGATTCCGCTGCCCACACGGTGCGCCGCGCCGGCCTGCTGATCGAACTCACGGCGCGAGAATACCACTTGCTCGAATACCTCGCCCGCCGCCTGGGCGAAGTCGTCTCTCGCTCGGACATCGAGGCGCATATATACGATGGCCAGGTCGATCCGATGAGCAACGTCGTCGATTCCGCCGTCTGCAGCCTGCGCAAAAAAATCGCGGTTACCGGCGCGACTGCGCCCTTGATCCACACACGTCGCGGCCTCGGCTATGTGCTCGGCGTCTTTCCGGCAGGTGCGCTTCCCGCATGAACTCGCTGCGCCGCCAGTTGACGCGTGAGCTGCTTGCGGTGCTCGCCGTGTTGCTCGGCACCGCCCTGTTGGCGCTCTATGCCGTGATCTGGGTGGATCTGACCAAAGCCTTTGATACCGCGCTCGAGTCCCGCTCGCTTGGGGTCAGTGCGCTGGTGGAGCAGGAGCGCGGCCGGGTGAAAATGGATTTCTCCGAAAAATTGCTGCAAGGTTTTGCCGCGCACCGGCCGCGCAATTATTTCGAGGTGCGCGATGTGGCGGGCAGCCTGGTCGCCCGTTCTCTTTCCCTGGGTCAGCAGGAATTGTCCAGGCCGGTGGAAGTGGCCACCGAGCGACCGCTCTATTGGAACCTGACCCTGCCCAACGGCCGACCCGGGCGGGCCATTCGTTTTATGTTTCATCCCAAGCCCGCCAGCGAAGGGCCGGTTGATTCCGCTCTGCTGGCCGAGCTGGTGGTGGCAAGTGATCGTGACGATCGCGACGACACGCTCGGCGGTTTGTTGGCCGCGGTCGCCGGTTGTGGTGCGCTGCTTCTGGCGGCGGTTTTTTTGGTGGTACCGCGGGTGTTGCGCCGCGGCCTGGCTCCTCTCGTCGCGTTCGGTGAACAGGCGGCGCGCATCGACGCCGGCTCGCTCGCGGAACGTTTCCCGGTGGCTGGGCTGCCGGTGGAACTCCGGCCCATCGGAGAACGGCTCAACGAGCTGCTCGCGCGACTGGAATCTTCATTCGAACGCGAGCGCCGCTTCAGCGCCGATCTCGCTCACGAGCTTCGCACGCCGCTTGCTGAATTGCGCAGCCTCGCTGAGTGCGCCCTGAAATGGCCCGAGGCGCGCGATCCCGAGGCCGACCGCGACACGCTGGCCATCGCCCTGCAAATGGAAACGTTGGTGACGCGCCTCCTCACCCTCGCGCGAGGTGAGCACGGCCAGCTGGCCGCACAAACCGGGCCGGTGGAGCTCGCGCCATTTGTGGCGGCAACCTGGCAGCCGTTTGCCGCGAGGGCGGCGGCGAAATCTCTCCGGGTGAGTCTGGTGATCGCGCCGGTCGTGACGAACGCAGACCCGGTTTTGTTGCGATCAATCCTGGCCAATCTTTTCGACAACGCCGTGGACTATTCTCCGCCGGGTGGTGAAATCACGCTTACAGAAAATGCGGCGGGAGGTTTACGGCTCGCCAATCCGGCCGGCGCGCTGACTGCTGCGGATGTGGCGCGTTTCTTCGACCGTTTCTGGCGCAAGGAGGCGGCGCGCAGTGGTGGAGAGCACGCCGGTCTGGGGCTCAATCTCGCGCGCATGTTTGCGACTGCGATGGGCTGGACGCTGACGGCCGCCTTGGAGGCGGACCGTCTCGTCTTTACGCTCGCACCGGGTGAAAATTAACCGCGATTTTGCCAGACTGTCATCCTGCGGTAATCCTCTCTGGGTTAAGCTCTCTTTATGTTGAATTTTGTCACCCGGCTCACGCTCTGTTTTTGCCTTTGCCTTGTTTTTCTCCGGGCGGAATCGCCGGACGAGGACGACGCGCACGAAGCCGGCCGCGCGGGCCGGGCCGCCAAAATCGAGGGGGTCGTGACCGGCACGGCGATTGATCAGGCAAACCAGCCGGTGGAATTTGTGGCGGTGACTTTGAAAAAGCCCGACGGCGCAGTCGTGCAGAGTGTGGTGACGGACAGCCACGGCCGCTTTATGGTGGAGAAGGTTCCGGCGGGTGAATACACGCTCGCCTACGCACCCGTCGGTGCTGACAACCAGATCACGCCACCTTTCCGGTTGGACGCTCAGCACCCCCAACGCGATTTCAATCAGCTCAAAGTCAGCGGTGACGTGCTGAAGCTGGAAAAATTCGAGGTGAGGGAAAAACAGCAGGCGCAGATGAACGCCATCGACCGCAAAGTCTACAACGTCGGCAAGGAAATCCAGAGTACCAGCGGTTCAGCGAGCGACCTCTTGCAAAATGTTCCATCGGTGCAGGTGGACATTGACGGCAACGTGAGCCTGCGCGGTTCGGATAATGTGCTCATCCTCATCAACGGCCGTTCCTCCACGTTGATGGGGCGCAGCCGGGCGGAAATTTTGCAACAGCTCCCGGCCGATGAAATCGAGAAGATTGAAGTGATCACCAACCCGTCCGCCAAATACAAACCCGATGGCACTGCGGGCATCATCAACATCGCCCTGAAACGCAAACACACCGGCGGTTTTTCGGGCACGGTCAATGTCAGCGCGGGCATTGACGATCGTTACAGCGGCGGGGTTTCGGCCAACTATCACCAGGGTCCGTATAATGTTTTTGGCAGCGCCAGCCTCCGGCAGGACGACCGGTTGCGCCAGGCCCGCGACGTTCGCACCATCGTCGATCCCGTCACGGGTACGGTTACCCAGGCCGATAAGAAAACCAGCGAGCACTCGCGACCGCTCACCCGCCTGGTGCGGGCGGGGATTGATTACGCGCCGGATGAGCACAACCAGCTCGGCTTCACCGGGAATTTCAACCGCCGCACCTTTGACCGCCGCGCGACCGATCAAAATATTTCCACCAACGCGAGTGGCGCGATCACGAGCGATTACGACCGGCTGCGCTTCGATCCCGAATACGAGCAGAGCTTGGAATTCGCCGGGAACTGGCAGCACACGTTCGCCGAGGAAGGACACGAACTGAATCTGGAACTGCGTTCCTCCGCGACCGACGAACTCGAGCCCAACCACTACACGAACCGCTACCGCACGCCCGCGCAGCCGGACTCCGCCGACAACAAGATATTCCGAAACACCGAGCACAGCTCTGAAGCCATCGTGGAATATGTGCGTCCGCTGGACGACGGCGCCAAGTTCGAGGCAGGCTACACGCGCTCCGCCGACCGCCTCGACGCGGACTTCCTTTCGCAGGATCTTGACCTCGCTTCAGGACTGTTTGTGACCAATGCCGGGCAGACCAACCGCTTTATTTTTGACGGCACCATCCACGCTTTCTATGGGACGTATGCGCGCACGTTTGGCCGGCTCGGCGTCCTCGCCGGACTGCGCCCCGAGCTGACTTACGGCAAATCGCGGCTGGTCAATACGGGTGCCATCATTCGGAACGACTACGCGCGGGTTTATCCGAGTCTTCATCTCAGCTACAAGCTGACCGACCGGCACGAATTTCAGCTCAACTACAGCCACCGCGTCCACCGGCCGGAGAGTGAAGACTTAAACCCGTTTCCGGAGTTCATCGATCCCTTCAACCTGCGCAGCGGCAATCCGCGCCTGAAGCCCGAGGACATTCATTCCATCGAGGCCGGCTACAGTTTTCGCCAGGGCGCGACGACGCTAACTTCCACCCTTTATCACCGCTACACCTATAATGCCTTCACGAGTATCACCACGGATCTTGGCGATGCGGTGCTGCTCACCACGCGTACGAATCTGGGCGTTAGTCGCGCGACGGGGCTGGAGCTTACGGCGAACACTGACGTCGGCAAACTCCTCACGCTCAATTTCAGCTCAAACACTTTTTTCAATACGATCGATGCGTCGAATCTCGGATTCAGCGGCACCCAGTCTGATGTTTCGTGGCTCGCCAAGACCGGTGCCACACTGCACCTGCCACAGAATCTGTTGCTGCAGTTCAACGCCAACTACGTCTCCACGCGACTGACGCCGCAGGGATCGCGCGGGCCCTCGTTTTACGCGAACCTTGGCCTGCGCCGGGACATTTGGAATAAAAAGGCGGCAGTGGTGCTGACCGTTTCCGACGTGTTCAATTCACTCAAGGAAACCACGGTCATCGACACGCCGCTCCTCCGGGAAAATATCGACCGGCGCCGCAGCTCCCGCATCGTCTACCTCGGTTTCCTCTATAATTTCGGCTCGCCCCCCAAGAAATCCAAAGACGATCCCCTGAAGTTCGACAATTCACTCTGAGCGCGAAGCCGCCCGGGCAACGTGGCCGGATGAACGGCCGAGCCTCACGAAATGGAGTCATTGGACCGCGGTCTTTGTCGGGCTGGCTTTACGCCCCACGGGTCGTAATCCGTGGGCGCTAAATTCCGATCCATCCTCCGATTGCGCCCCGCTCTCACTGGACTTCCCGCCAGAACGATAGGTCCTTTGACTGCCGGTGAGGCGCAACGCTAAGTATTCTATTAGTTGACATCAAAGCCCGCGTTTATTTGTCAACTAATAGAAGACTTAAGTGCCCTGGGCGGAGGACGCGGGAGGAACTGCGGGCCAAACGCGGACAAGCCAACGAGTGGGTTGGCGTGAACCTGGGCGGCTTAAACACGGTTCAGGTCCAGTTTTACCGGGGGCGCTGAAGGCGCGGCCGCACGGTCACGACTTCGCCAGTTTGATAATCGCGCCTACCTTGCGCCGCGCTGGCGCATCGCTGGACTCATGCCATTGAAGGTGGAGCGGGTTGACCTCAACTCGCTGGTTTGCGCGCGGGAATCCGGCAGGGCCTTGAAGTCAAGTCGCTCCACCGTTCAGTCCGTCATTCGGTTGGGGAGAATGCGGGCTGCATGAGTCAGCTCTATGGCGCGCCAAATAACGTAGGGCGTGGACTCCGTTCCGCACCGGCACGATGATCGCATTCCTCACAAACCCGGCGGACTCAGATAGGCAGCCCAATCACTGCAGACTTTTTAAAGCGTCCGTTTAGCGTTCCGACTTCAGCTTGGAGACGACGGCTGGATTTTTTTCGAGGTAGCGGGTGAGCGACTCGATGGCTTTGAAGGTGTCGGGGCTGATGTGATGCTCCATGCCCTCCACATCGTCGTAGATCACCTTCTCGTCGGCGACCCCAATGACTCGCAGGAAATCGGTGAGCAGCTGGTGGCGGTGTGCGATGCGGCGGGCCACTTCCAGACCCGAACTGGTCAACACCATGCCGCGGTATTTTTCGTATTTGATGAAGCCCTCGGCATCGAGGCGCTGCACCATCGCGGTGACACTCGCCTGCGATATCTTCAACCCGGCCGCAATATCCACGACGCGGGCGTAGCCCTTCCGTGCGATCAGTTGTTCGATTTTCTCCAAGTAATCCTCGACCGCGACAGTGGTGCGGCGACGGGCGGGAGTGGGGATGACGGCCACGGGGTGTGGGGGTAGACCGCCGAAGCGGAACGCAGGACCGTCCCGCGGGACGGGCAAAACTCACTTCCGTGAATCCCGCTGGAAAACGAAAACAGTCTTCAACATTTGCAGTGCGAGCCAGAAAACGCCGCTCATGCAGGCGGAGGCGAGGCCGCCCCAAAGCATGATCATCGCCGGATCGTTCGAGGGCACATGGGAGTTCACGAGCCAGTAAAAAATGCTGAACGCGACGGCGGTGAGCGCCAGATCGACGACGAGGATGAAGAAGGAAAAGGGCTTTTTCTCAGGCGAGGCCATGGTTCGAAAAGAAGGTGAGGGGGTGGATTTGTCGAATAGAAATTTACTGGCGGGTCAGCCGGCGTTGGTGGCCTCCAATCGATCCTTCGCTGCGCTCAGGATGACAACGAATTAGGAAGAGACGCCTCGAATACGTGCGGTGCGTTTGTTCGTTCCCGCTGGCGCTGGCTCGAACAAGGGCACGATTTGCATGCCTGGCACGGTGACGAGGCCTTTGTCTGTAATCCGGATTTCGGGGATCACCGAAAGCGGAATCAGGTTGAACCCCATGTAGGGGAGGGTGCAGCCGGTGGCGCTCCACGCCTGCTTGAGCGCAGTCGATTCGGCGGCGACCTGGGTCGCGCGCTGGTCGGAGAGCAGGCCGGCGATCGGCAGCGCGATTTTTGCGATGACCTGGCCGTCGCGCACCACGCACACCCCGCCACGCATGGCTTTGATGGTCTTTAGAGCGAGCTGCATGTCCGCTTCGTTGGTGCCGGCGATAATGATATTATGCGCGTCGTGTCCAACCGAGCTGCCAACGGCGCCGTGAAGCAAATTGAAATCCTTCAGCAGGCCGTGCGCGACCCGGCCGTTTTTTCCGTGTCGTTCGATGACGGCCACGAAGCAGAGGTTGTGCTGCTTGAACAAGTCGGGCCACGTCGCGCCGGGAGCGGGGTTCAGCGCCACCTTAGCGTGAAACAGAATGATGCCGGGCAAAGCGGTGCGAATCGTGTTGGCGATGACCGGCTTCACGGGGACGGCGGGGGTGAGTTTTAGCTTCGGCGCGATTTTCACCGTCTGGTAGGCGGCGCGAGGATAGCGGTAGCGTTTGCTGAGTGCCCGGTCGAGGAGAGGCGTAATCTTGCGATGCTCGACGACGAGTTCTCCGCCGTACCATGTGTTTTGCGGCTGAAGGGCGTCGTTCAAGAGGACAATGTCGGCGCGCCGGGCCGGGGCGAGCCCGCCGATCTCGCCATCCATGGCGTAGCGCGTCGCCGGGTGCAATGAACCCATGCTCCAAGCCGCGTTATCGCTCATGCCGTGCTTGGCGGCCTCGCGCACAACCCAGTCGAGGCCGAAGAGAAAAAGATCGTCGGCGTCGCGGTCGTCGGTGCAGACGCAGACGCG
>JANYDX010000449.1 GCA_025363395.1 Verrucomicrobiota bacterium | reverse complement strand
CCCCTTGCGGTGACGCTACGCAATGTTCGCTTCCGAGTGGCTGCCAACCTTTCTCGGGCGGGATTAGCTACCCGCTGGGTTTCGATAACAGGTTTATTCATTCTTTCGTTTGTTTCCTCCTGTACTGTTTGCTGGCGCGATTTGCCCAACGTTACCAGTCAGCCGACGACCGGCGAGCGCAAACAGGATCTCTTCGAGCTGAAACTGAATGTTGAGCGTGGGGCGCCATGAGCGATTTAGTCCGCATGAAGGTCGTTGGCTGTGCTGGTCTGGTTAGGCGGTCTGGGGTGTCCACTGATCTAGTGTCGCTTTCGCTTTCTCCAGAGACTCAACTTTGCCGCGCTTTGCTTCGATAAAAGCGTCATAGAACCGGACAGTCTTCCAGCCACCGAACCGGGTGAAACTGTAAACAACAGGGAAACGATTCCTGTAGCCGCAGGTATGACGGTAGAATCGCCAATCCAAATCCCACTTTCCTTTCTTTCCGCCTTCGGTCGAGAGATTGATCGAGCGTGCGCGGTTTCCTAATCCTGGCAGCACCTGTGACTCGAAATAATCTTTCCACTGTGCGCTATCTGAGTAGACCACTAAAAAACGAATGCCACGCGGAACGTAGAAGAACGCGATCGCGATGCGGAACCCAATCGCGGCGACAAGCATATAGATCGCGAGTAGCACGATAAAGACCGGAATCAGCGGCACTGCTGTGATCAGCATCAAGATGACGCCGACCTTTTTCCACACGCTCGGTTGCTCTTTCTTCATGCCTAACGACTCAGATCAGCAACGCCCGGCGAGCGGGCTGACCGAACTTTTGAAATACTGGGCCATGGTGAGCGGAAATATCATCGACGATTGAGGTGAGATCAGGGCGTTCGCTGTGGCTGACTTGTTGAACCAAGCCGCTGCGCGGCGCAGGGGGGCGGGCGCGGTGGGGTGAGCGAACGTCATGGCGGAACGGTGCGCGGACGTGTAACGGGACGCAAGACTGGCTTGCCGGGCCGAAGCTGGGCGTAGGCTGGAGGTCATGTCTAAATCAAAATCGTCCGGTAAACTATCAACGCATCGCTCCACCTCGAAGGGTGGCGCGAACAAAACCACGCCAGGGCTGACGCAACTGTCGCCGCTCCCGCCCGATCCGGAATCGCTGATCGGGTACGCCAAGCTGCTGAAACTGCGCTCGAAAGCGGAGTCCACGCAGGTAGATTATCTGCGCTACGTGCGCCGCATCGCAACGCGCCACGGCGGTGATCCGTCCGAGCTGACCGAGGCGCAGGTGCGCGAGCATATTTTGCATCTCAAGGTCGAGCACGGTTACTCGCCCTCGTCGATGCGCACCGCCGTCTCGGCGCTGAGCGGTTATTACAACCAGCATCTCGGCCGCGCGTGGAAGCTTTTCGATCTCGTGAGTTCGCCGTCGGCGCAGACTTTGCCGATGGTGCTCACCCGGGAGGAAATCGCGCGGTTGTTTAGTGTCGTGCGCACGCCGCGGTTTCTCACGGTGTTCCGTTTCATCTACGCCTGCGGGCTGCGCATCGGCGAGGCGGTGCAACTGGAAGTCGGCGACCTGCGGATCGAGGGCCGGGTGCGCATCCGGCTGGCGAAAGGCCAGAAGGATCGCGAGGTGCCGGTGCCGCCGGCGATTCTCCAGGAGTTGCGGGAGTTTTGGCGAACTCACCGTAATCCGAAGTTCATCTTCCCGGGCGTGGGCCGCGGTTGGCGCGATGGGGTCTCGGCCCCCGCTTCCCTCGCTACGTCCGCCGAGCCGATGGGCGTGGGCTCCATTCAAACGTGCATGCGCCTCGCAGTCGCGGCGGCGCGACTGCCGAAGGGCACGGTCGTGCACACGCTGCGCCATTCGTACGCCACGCACATGCTCGAGGAGGGGGTGAGCATCCGGTTGATTAGCGCCTACCTCGGCCACGCTTCGTTGGAGACGACGCTGGTCTATACGCACCTGACCGCAGTCAACGAGGCTTCGGCCCGCGACGCCATCGCGCGGCTCTTGCCTCCACGCCCCACGGTGGCCTCGCCGGTGCAGGTCTCGCATCTGTTGCCGCCAAACACGAAGTAACGACTGAGCGTTTTTCCTGTTGTCTGTCCTGGCTGATTGGCTGGGGCGGCAAGCGCCGGCGTGGCTGGACGGTTCCCGTCCGGTCACGCCCGCGCAACGCCGCGCCTTGCTCGCAATCTCACGCTGCCGCACGCCCGCTCTGGGCGGGCACGTGTATCGCTGCGCGGATTGCACACGCACGGACTTCGCGTACCACAGCTGCAACCATCGGGCGTGTCCGCGCTGCGGCGGCGCGGCCACGGCGGCGTGGACGGCGCAGCAAACCGAGCGCTTGTTGCCGGTGCCGTATTTTCTGG
>JANYDX010000314.1 GCA_025363395.1 Verrucomicrobiota bacterium | reverse complement strand
GGTCGATATTAAGATTAAGATTACCGGGCTTTGTCCTGGGGAAAAACTCTTTGAAGAACTTTGTCATGACGATGAAAAGCATGTACCCACCGAGCACCCGCGCATTTTTCAGCTCAAGAGTGATTCGGGGCCGGAGGATGCAGAGGCATGGTTGGCTGAGCTGCGGGCAACGGCTGCAGCTGGTAGTCCAGTCGCGGTCAAACAAGCCATGAAACGTTTGGTGCCGGAATACACGCCGTTCGAGGATTGAGCCGTCGCGGCTCAGTGTGGGGCTAAAACCCCCGGGCGGCGGATGGGTTTAATTTTTCAACCCCCGCCTTTCGCTTGGATCAATTCGGGCGATTTGCGGACGGCGCGCGGCTCCTTGGCCGATCCAGTTCCGCCCATCGCAGCGCACCGGCGATCAGCACACTCCAGGTGAGGAGGATCGCCGGATTTTGAAAAACGAAATCCACCCACGAATGCAGCAGAACGAGCGTGCAGCCACTCACTATCGAAAATGAGACGACGTTTTGCCAGAATCGCCGGTGATACAGTTGCCATACCGCAATGCCGAGAACGGTTACCAGCGGAAGCAGACCCACAAGGCCATATTCAACGGGAAATTCGATGAGATCGTCATGGGCGTGTTCCCACGTCCGCCGTACGCCGTTTGGAAAGTAGTGGATTTCCGGATAAGCCGGGGTGTATTTGGAAAAACCGTAACGAAAGCAGCCTGCGCCCCAGCCACAAATCCAATGATCGCGGAGCATATCGATCGCGGCATTGCGCGCGAGAGTATGGGCGCGGACTTCACTGGGATTGGTGAGCATTTCGGCGAAACGGTCGCGCGCGGCTTCGGTGCGCAGGGTCACCAAGCCGATGCTAAGAAAGGCCGCCATGGTCAGGGCCAGAGGCCGGAATTCCAACCGATCACGGATCGGTCCGGTTCGGCGTAAAAATTTTAGCATCAGCTCTGCGCCGAGCCACCCGGTGAATGCCAGCAGCAGTATAATTGACATCCGTGAGTAGGAATAAATCACCATCAGGCCGCAGCAGGCCGCCAAAAAAACAAAAATGAATGATCGTCCCGGCTCTTCCTGCCGGTGGCGGGCGCGTTGGTCGTGCCAGCGGGCCAGCGCAATCGAAAGCGCGGTCATGAGGTAAAGGTAGGGGCCTGCATGATTCGGATAAATGAAAGTGGCCGCGAATCCGTCGTTGCTGGCCACATAAGTCCAATAGATCCGCTTGGCTCCGGTGAGGTGTTGCAACAATCCAAACAAAGCCAGCAAACCGGCGTTGGTGGCGAGCAAGGTGAAAAGCGCGTAGTAACTTTTCCGCCGGCTGAATCCCGCCCAGACCGACGCAACCAGCAGGGCAAGTGAACCGAGGATCACCAGAGTGCGCCAGGGATTGGCGCGTTCAAAGGGTGCATCGACACCGGAGGGCAACCAGGCGACATGAGGAAGTGGTTCAAGCCACCATGAATCGTCGTTGCTGAAAAAGCGCCAGGCGGGATTCAGCCCTTGAATGGCGATATAGCAGAGAAAGAGGAGGCCGGCCCAGAATGCCGGCTGGCCCAGAAATCGGTTCGCGGATCCGCCCCGCGAAGGCAGTGATTTTCTGTCGTCGTTCGCAGGCTTGCGAGGTAGGAGGGCGAGAAAAAAACCGACGCAGGCGAAGCCGAGGCTGGTGAGTTGGCTCCATGGATGCATCGCGCCCAAAGCCCAGGCGAGAAAGCACAGGTGCAGGGCGGTGACACCGACCAGTGCTATTTCCAGTGGATGAAGCGGGGGGCGCCGGATTTCGACCGAGCCACCGCCGGACGGGGGGACTGACTCCGAAAAAGGGGGCTGGAAAGGAGGGGTCACGCAGGGAGAGAATTCGTGGACGGCGACCGGGGTCGAGAGAGTTTTGTGGCAATTGGGTGAAAAACACGGCGCAACCCCGGTGAATCGCGGCGTGCTGCGGGAATCCGCTTGCGGGTGAACCGGCTCGCCGCACTTTTCGCCCATGCCGAATATTTTGAGCCGGCTCCTGCCGGGCATTCCCGAGCGCTTTCTCGCTGCACTGGCGCTAGCGTCGGCTTTTGTGGTTTTCCTGACCTTGGATCAAATGCATTGGTGGCAATCGAAACCCGACTACGCCTTTGGTTGGTTGGTTCCGGTGTTTGTCGTTTATCTGGTGTTTGATCGTTGGATGAAGTTGCAACAAATCTTTCTCGCCAGCGGGCCGAGTCCGCTGCCGCGCGCATTGCGGAGTGCGGTCTCACTCGGCGCGGGATTCGCCTTCGGTGCCGGGCTCATTTTCTTTTTGGTCGGTGCGGTTTATCGGGCGGGTGCCGGCGTCACTCAGCCGGGCTCGCTGGCTTTGGCGGTCGGTTTTTCCGGAGTGTTGCTCGGGATGATTTATTTTAACGTGCCGGAGGGGCGGGTTGGCTCAGACGGTCCGGTGAGCGGATGGCGCACGTTGTGGGTGGATGCCCGGGTCCGGGCGGTGGCGTTGTTTGTTTTTCCCGCTTTGATCTGGATTCTCTCCGCGCCGTTGGTCACCGCCGTGGAGAATGCCATCAGTCTGCTTCTCCTGAGGAAGGTAGTCACCGTCGTGTTTACGCTCTTCAGTTTGCTCGGTTATCCGCTCATTCAGGAGGGGAATGTGTTGGTGTTGCCACACGGTTCGGTCGGCGTGGCCGATGCGTGTTCCGGGATTCGCTCGCTCACTGGATGCTTGTTCGCCGGATCATTTCTGGCCGCGGTTTTTTTGGATAAACTCTGGAAAAAATTACTCCTGGTCAGCCTCGCGATGGCTTTCGCTTTTCTCACTAATCTTCTGCGGAGTATTTTTCTCACCGCGTGGGCCTATGCCTACGGCAGTGATGCGATCGAGGGCCATTTGCACGACATCACCGGCTTCGCGGTGCTCGGGCTCACCTGCGTCGGGTTGCTTTGTCTGCTGCCACTTTTCAGCGCAGTTAATTGGTATCGCTGGCTTAAAGTCACACCAGGACCATCCGTCGCCAGCAGTCTGTAATGCCTTGTTTGGCCGTGTACCGATCAGGGTGTGCAGCGCAGGCCGAGGGAGACAAGCACAGGACTGAAATGAGAATTTTTCGAGAGCTCTTGGCGTTTGAGACCGTTCGCGACTGCAGCCTCATCCGTAGAGCCGTTCTGCGAAGTTGCCCAAGCCGGCCATGGGGCCGCGTTTCGAATCCCAGTCACTGTCAATGCCAGCGGTCCAGATCGACAAATCGGGCACGGCGGTTTGCAGGCGGCTCAAACCTTGGAAGCTCGCGAGAAAACTGAGGAGGGTGATGTCGGTGGCGCCGGAGCGACGAATAAAGTTGATCGCCTGGCTGGCGGAAAATCCGGAGGCGACAACAGGATCAAAGAGGATCACTCGGGCGTCACCCAGTGCCGGGGCGTTGACCAAGTGCAACCGTGGCTCGGTGTGTGAGTTTTCCCCGTTTCGGTCGAGACTGATGGTTCCGACCAGCAACTCCGGGAAAAAATCCGCGACGCTGTGCGCCAGACCCAAGCCATGACGGGTGATCGAAAGGAAGACCACGGGTTTGGCCAGGACCTGGCCGGTGTGGGTGGTCGAAAAAGTTTCCACGAGTTCATCCCGCGTGGGCAGCGTGCGCGTCGCTTCGAGGGTGAGCAGGACTAACAGTTGATTTGTGGTCTGGCGGAATTGGGCGGACGCGGTGTGTTTGTTGCGCAACGCCATCAGGGCGTGCTGGGCCAGCGAATGCTCCGCGACATTCACTTTTTTGGTCGCTGGCGCCGGAGGAACGGGAGCAGCAATCATCGGTTGAATCGTCGTCTGCACGACTCTGGGCGCGCTGCTCGCGGAGACCGCACTCGTCACATGGCTGGCAGGTACAGCGCTAAACGAAGCTTCTGTTCCGGGTAGTTGGCGGGGAGGGTCCGAGCGCCGAAGCCGGACCGTTCTGGAGGATAAGGAGAGCACGGTATTCAATGGGTTGAGTGGTATGCCGGCCGGTGGAGCACAGACGACGAAATCGCCTGTTTCACTCCTGGACGAAGCGAGAATTATTTATTTTCCACCGTGCGCGGTTGAAGATTCCAGTCAAGACGGACTTCGAATGGGTGCCAGTTGTTACATGGGCGTCAGATGTTCGTCACACTAAAGACTCAATTCATCCGGCTGAGCCGGCACCGGTCGCAAGCCAATCGATGTGTGACATCGTGGTGACGGAAGTGCGGCAAACAGGTGAAATATCAACCGGCGTGCTCCGGCTCGCTTGACCGGAATTTTTTTCTAACGAGATAGTGCGACTTTGATTCAAATCATGAGCGCCAAAGCCATTTCCACCGTTCTCCTGATGTCGCTTGTTTTTACCTGTGGCTGGTCGTCATTAGAAGCGGCGCCGGCTGAGAAAGGGACGGTTTTTTCCCTGCCGACAAGTGAGAGCACGTCGGACGCACCGAAGTTCAGCGATGCGCAGCTGGCCTACGTGCAGAGCTGGATCAAGCAGAAGGCGCCGGAGTGTCCGGTGGCAATCTCGGGGGCGGTTGCAGAAGGGTTTCTGGAGGAATTGCAGCAGCGTCAGCCGGAGAAACTGGATCAACTGCTCAAGGCAAATTTTTCCTTGGGTGCGTTCGAGTCCATGTTATTGCGTCACGTCGCGGTGAAGTTGACCGGTGCGGCGCAGACACCCGTGCGGGAGGAGATCGCACGTCGTCGCGTCACTGCCCTGCTGGTCGCGGAAGCCGGTCCGTCCCGGACGGATGCCGCAGGCCTGATGGAAAAAATCAAGGACGGATCACAAGCGCAATACCGCCGACTGGTGGACGGACGGATGGACGACGACGATCTGCACCTTTTGCTCAAGAAGGCCGGTCAGGCCGGCGCTGCGCCAAGGGAAGTGGCGCCAGTGAAGCCAAAGGTTTTGACGGTGTCGGATATTTTGGCGGAATACTCCCGGCATAACCAGGTTGGATCGGCCATGCAGCGGCTGCAGGCTTACGGGGTGGAAGGCCGGCTGAAAACCATGGCCGGAGATGAACAGGATCTGTTGCTTTTCAAAATGCGCCCGGCCCGTTTTCGTCTGGTGATTCGTTCCGCGGGGAAAACCAGTTACATCCTCGCGGGCGATAGAGATCGGTACTGGCAGCAATCACCGGGGCAGGCGCCGCAGGTCGTCACGGTTCAGGCGATGGGCCAGCGGCGCTACCTCGCCGAGTTTGCCGATCCATTGTTTAACGGCGAGAATTATGCCTATGAGCGCTTGGCTGATGGCTTGGCTGAGGGGAAAAAAATCCACCGGATTGCGGTGCGGCGACCGGATGGCTCGGGCTACGTGGCGGGGATCGATGCGGAATCCTTCCGGGAAATTTCCCGGGAAAATGAAGACCACACCACTGTCCGCTACTCGGATTTTCGCGAGGTCGCCGGCGTCATTTACGCCTTTCAAGAGGAAATTACCGACCAGGCCGGTCACAAGGGAGTACTGAATCTGACCCGCATTTCATCCAATCCCGGCTTGATTCAGGATTTTTTCGAACCTCCGCTTCACCCGGAATTGGGCTATTTCGAGCTTGAGCGATATCTGGCCCCTGCAACCCAAGCCGTGGCAAAATTCAACTGATGAAAAAAAATCCTTCCTCAACGACGTCGAGCGGCGTGTGGCGTCGGCTGGCGCGCTATATTTTCATCGGAATAGTTTCCATTTATCTTCTGGCGGTCGGCGCCGGATACACCTGGCTGCACCATGTCCGCAAGAATGACCGGGTCGCCCTCCTTGATGTGGCGCTCTTCCGGTTGAGCGCAGTCCGCCGTGGCACCGCGGCGCAGCATTTTTCGAAAGCACAGGCGGCGTGGGACGCAAAGAATTACCAGGAGGCTTATCTCTATTTTTCCGCCGGCGTGCGCCAGGATATGGATAACGTTGCCGGCCGCTTGTCCGCGGCGAAGTTTTTGCGCAGTGTCGGTGCGGGTGCACTGGGGCTGGCGATGTTGGAGGATGGCCTGGCCCGTGCGCCAGAGGACCGGCGCTTGATCGAACCGACTTTCGATTTGCTCCTGGCCAGTGGCCGGGACCGACATGCGCTGGAACTCCTCAAGCAGCGGTACAAAGCGGAACTCACCGGCCCCAACGGCGCTCTCCTCCAAAGGTACGAAATCGAGGCGACATTGGCCGCCGAGGGTGCACCGGCCGCAAGGCAATTGCTCGAACGGCATCCCGCTCTTTTGCAGGAACCGTTGGCGGCGCGGGTGGTGGCCCGGGTGCGATGGGAATCACAGGAACGGCTGAAAGCGATCGGGGTTTTGCAGGAATATTTGCGGACTCAGCCAGGTGTCTTTGGCGACTATGCCCAGCTGGCGGCGTGGCAGGAGGCGGGCGGGTTTTCTGCAGATGCAGTGCAGACGGCCCGCAGTGCGTGCGCCCGATTTCCCCGCGAAATAGCGGCGCGGGTGCTGCTGATCGAAATGGTGGTGGCAGAATCTCCCTCCGGCTCCGCCGGACCGCAAGCCATTGCAGCCTATTTGGGGGACTTCGGCAGCGAGCCGGAATCACTGCCGGCACTCGCGGCGCTCGCCGGTCGGAAAGGTTGGGTCGATCTGAGCCGGGCGTTGTACGAGATCGCCGCCAACCGGCAACGTGATCTCAATCCGCTGGCTTTGTCCTATGCCGATGCCTTGGCCCACGGTTCGCGTTTCAAGGACGTCCGGGTTATTTTAGACGAGTTGGAGGCTCAGGCACCGGAGGGAAATGCCGCCTTCATGGTTCAGCTCCGGCAGCGTCAGGTAATTGCATCCGCCGCCTTGGGTGACTCGGACAATGTTCGCGAA
>JANYDX010000435.1 GCA_025363395.1 Verrucomicrobiota bacterium | reverse complement strand
CTGCCACATCGAAGATGACAACGAGGGCAACCTTTGGCTGAGCACTCATCATGGTATTTTACGCCTCGCCAAATCCGAATTGAATCGTTGCGCGGACGGCGAAATCACGACGGTGGCGGGCCAGGTTTACGACCGCAATGACGGCCTTCCCACCATCGAGTATTCCGGAGGTTTGCAAGCGGCGGGTTGTAAGACGACAGATGGTCGATTGTGGTTTACCAGCAGCAAAGGACTCGTGAGCGTCGATCCCGCGCATATCCGTTTAAATCCGAGCCCGCCGCCGGTGGTGATTGAATCGCTGCGGGTGGATAGCCGCGTGATCGAACTCGCCGGCGGTGCCGCCCGGGAGATCCACCTACCGCCGGACCATCAGCGGCTGGAGTTTCAATACACTGCCTTGAGCCTCGTGGCCGCCAGCAAGGTGCTGTTCAAATACCGGCTCGTGGGTTTGGACAAGGACTGGGTGAGTGCCGGTTCAAAACGCACCGCCTCCTACAGTCATCTGCCGCCCGGCGATTACCGGCTCCAAGTGATCGCCTGCAACAATGACAGCGTGTGGAACAATACCGGCGCAACACTGGCATTCTCGGTGCAGCCGTTCTATTGGCAGACTTGGTGGTTTCGTGCGCTGGTCGGCTTATCTGCGCTCACGCTGGTAGGGTGGGGTGTCCGCCACGAAACGCACCGCCGCATGCATCGCCGGCTGGAGCAACTTGAGCGCGCACGCGCCATCGAAGCGGAGCGATCGCGGATTGCGCAGGATATTCACGATGACATTGGAGCGAGTCTCACTCGGATCACGATGCTCAGCCAGTCGGTCCGCTCAGAGCCCGATCAGGCCGCGCCGCCGTCGGCCGCCGTGCTGGATGCGATCTGCCGCACTACACGTGAAGTGACACGTTCACTCGAAGAAATCGTGTGGGCGATCAGTCCGCGGCACGACACGTTGGACAGTCTGGTCTCGTACATGGGAAAGTTTGCCCAGGAGGTCTTGAGCGCCGGCGGGGTTCGCTGCCGGCTGGATCTACCGGTGGAATTGCCGCCGTGGCCGCTCAGCACCCAAGTCCGGCACAATCTGCTGCTCGCCTTCAAGGAGGCCCTCAACAATGCCGTGCGCCATGCGGGAGCTACCGAGGTCCGCGTATCACTGAAGCTGGCGCCGCAGTGCTTCGTTATTACCATCAACGACAATGGTCGGGGCTTCAATGGATCGCCCGCCGCCGCTGCGTCCACGGACCGGATGGCCTCAGGCAATGGCCTGGTCAACATGCAGCGCCGTCTGGCGGAAATTGGAGGCGAGTGTGAGATCATCTCCAATTGTGCGGAGGGTTCGCGCGTTTCCTTTATTGTGGGGGTGCCCGGTCACATGGGGCCTGTTGCCATCTGGCCGGCCAGCGCAAACTCAACCACGGCTCAACCACCGAAAAACTAAATCAATCCGAAGATGAAAAATTCGCCTGCTTCGCCATTACCTGGTCGGGTCCCCGCGGACCAACCCGCCCCGATCAGAGTGTCCGTGGTTGAGGACGATCCTTCGGTGCGCCGCATTCTTTGTGACTGGGTTCAACAGACTGCGGGCTTTGTGTGCATCCACGACCACGGTGATGCCGAATCGGCGATCATCGCCTTTGCCCGCGAGGCACCGCAAGTGGCGCTCGTCGATATCAATCTGCCGGGAATAAGTGGCATCGAGTGTGTCCGCCGGCTCAAGCCGTTGTATCCCGGCACCCAATTCATGATGTTGACGGTTTACGACGATGCGAACCACATCTTCGCTGCGCTCGCGGCCGGTGCCACGGGGTACATGCTGAAGCGAACGCCCCGAGAATCCTTGATCGCAGCTCTCTTGGAAGTGTACGGGGGCGGTTCGCCGATGAGCAATGATATCGCCCGCAAAGTGGTAAAATCCTTCCAGCAATCGCGACCCAAGGGCAAGCCGGCGGATGGGCTTTCTCCCAGGGAAGAGGAGGTCCTCGGGCTGCTGGCGCGCGGTTATCTTTACAAGGAAATTTCCGAGACGATCGGCATCAGCCTGCCGACGGTGAGCACTTACATCCGTCGGATCTACGAAAAGCTGCATGTCCATTCCCGCGCGCAGGCAGTCGCGGTGTACAGCGATCTACCCCTTGGTAAAGACTCCTGACGGTCGCAAAACGGTTTTGTAACCGGCGATAATTCAGGCGCACCGTCGAACGGGTTAAGTTTGGATGACGGGGGAATGATCCGGGGGCTTGTCTGATCCGGGTTGTCATTACTTTTGACGACATGTGATTTCTGCAAGCCGTGGTATTATCATCAGACTGATTCGAGTGCATGGCACCCCTCCACGCACAGATATGGTAACGCGAATCAACTGTACCCACCCCCGTTGTCTTTTTTTGGCTATGTCACAATCGTTCACTTTCGGCCGCAGTATAGTCTATTTCCTCTTCGCCGCCGGAATATTTTGCGCAGGCCGCTTCACCGCGCCAGTGGCGTCAATTCACCGGAACACTCCCCCTGCATCCGGCGCGACGCCATCGGTCGTGGCCCGCGAAGCCTCTTCCCCCGACTCCCGGACCACGCCAGCGGGGGTGCCAGCGGCCGGCAAGTTGACGGAAAACCAAGTGCAAGCGCGGCGCAACAGGGTCGAGCTCATGGTGCCGAGTCCTCGTCGCGACGAGGACATCCTGACCATGCTCGCGGAGTGGGCGCTCGTGGATCCGCTCGCGGCCCGCGATTACGCGGCGAAGCGGTTGAGCCGTGATGCGCAGGCGCAGGCTTTCAATGTGGTTTTCACCAGCTGGGCCGGAAAAGATGCGGCCGCTGCCTGGGCCTGGGTGGAGAAAAATGAGCCGAACGAACACTCCCACGTCCGTGCCGTGCTCGTGGAAACCGCCAGAATCAATCCTGCGCTCGCCCAACGTTTTGCCGCCGGCGTGGCGGAACAGCACCCCGAGCAAGCGGCGGAAGTTTATCTTTACGCCTTGGACGGGGTCCTGCACGACGGAAATTACGAAGCCGCCAAACTCATGGTGGCTGAGGCCAGGATGCCAAACGAGGAGCAGAAAAACAGCCTGCTGAATTTTCTGGCCGGGCAGTGGGCGCGTTATCAACCCGATCAGGCCGCGCCGTGGGTGCTTGCCTTGCCCTCAGGGCCGGTGCGCGATCAGGCCATGGACGGTCTGGGACAAGCCTGGTCTGACATCGATCCGGTCCGTGCCGCAGACTTTGCCGTGCGACTCCCGCCCGGGCAGGTGCGCCAGACCGCTCTCCGCCAGGCGATTTCAAAATGGACGATGGATGATCCGGTGCTCGCGAGCAAATGGGTGCTGCAATTTGATGCCCACCAGGATTTCGACCAAGCCGTGGCGTCCATCGCGACCTCCAATGATCTTCTCACCCGCAACATCGGGCTGGCTCTGGGCTGGGCGGATACGATTCAGGACCCGACGCTCCGTCGCGAAAGTACGACGACGGTGGTCGCCAACTGGTATGCCCAGAATCCGTCCGCGGCGTTGAATTACATCAAGACCTCGCCGGACCTCACCGTGGATACGCGCAAAGACCTGCTGGAGAAAATCGTGCCTCTCGCGCTGCAATAACGCGCATCCTTTCCCCGGTATTCGCCGGATATTTTTTCACCCCAACAACCCCAAAATATATGAAAATGCTAACCCAGTTAAGTTGTCATCTCCCGATATTCCCGCGTCTCGTGCTTGCCGTCCTCGCCCTCATGCTGGCGGGTTCGGTCGCGCCCACGGCTTCCGCCGCCAATGGCGTGAATCTCCAGCCGGCGTATTATAACAACGGCTATCCGAACTTCGGCTGGTCGCTGATGAAGAGCAAAGGAAACATCCGCAGCCTGCGCATCGAAGTGGACACCAGCCGCGTCGACGTGTGGGCCGCCAAGTTCTACATCGATCAGGCGAAGGCCAACGGTTATAACGACATCATTGTCACGTTCCACCAATACGGCGGCTCCGACAATTACAACGATCTCCAAACCGCCGCCAACTGGTGGAAGAACAATTACTCCAAGCTGGGTGGTGGTTTCAAAATCAACCTTTGCAACGAGTGGGGCAGCCACAATCTCAGTGCGTCCGCCTATGCGTCGGCTTATAACGCCGCCATTTCTACGGTTCGCTCGGTTTATAGCGGAACGATTGTGATGGATATTCCCGGCTGGGGCCAGGAGACGCTGGTCGCCTACAACGCCTTCAAAACCAGCAGCCCGAAAGTCAATGACGGCAACGTGATCGTTTCGACGCACATCTATCCAGGTAACTGGAATCAGGGACGGAATCACGTCTACAACACGTCTGACATGGCTAGCGACCTCGGCAACATTGGAAAGACGATCCTGGTCGGCGAGTTTGGCACAGGGCCGGGCTCTTGCGATTGGTCGGGTTGCGTCAACTATGCCAAATCACGTGGCTGGACGGTCATGGCCTGGTGCTGGAATGGCGACGGCGGTAGCCTGAACATGGTGTCGCCTTCGTGGGCTTCCCAAGCGTGGAGCGACACCTATTCCACCAACTCGTATTTCAATACGGTTTATCCAAAACTCTGATAAATCGGATTTTAAATCCGCGAAGGCTGCTCCCGAAAAGAGCAGCCTTTTTGTTTTCGGCTTTCTGGGGGGGAAACAATTCTTCCCTGGCGGCGCCAAGTTTGCCGCCGGAGTTTCTGGCTGCGCTTGTCGTCTATTTTGATGACAAGGGGGCAACGGCTTTCGGATCGCCTTCGCCGTAAGCCGCGATTCGGCTCTGAAAGGGCGGCCACCTTATCCCACGCCGCCCCTCCTATCCCATGACAAACTTGACACAATTACCTGTCTCTCGTTCTTCCCGCCCACTGCGAAGAATTTTTTCGGGGCTGATACTGCTGGCCCTTGCGGTTACATTCCAAGCATCAGCCAATGCCCAAACCGACCAGACCATCTATGACGACACCCTTGGCTCGGGCTGGGGAAACTGGAGCTGGGCCTCGATTAACTTTGGGAGCACCGCCTATGTCCATACCGGCACCAATTCAATCGCCGTTTCCGCCACCGCTTGGTCGGCGCTGGCCATCCAGAAAAATGCGTTCGACACGTCCGGCTATGGCAAGCTGAACTTTTGGATCAATGGTGGCGCCACCGGCGAGCAGAAGGTCCGGGTGTTTGGTACGTTGAGTAATAGCGCGGTGGGATCAGGGGTCGACGTCGGCCCGCTGGCACCCAACACTTGGCTGCTGGTTTCCATTCCCCTCGCGTCTCTTGCCGTTGACGGTAAAACGACTTTCACGGGTTTTTGGATTCAAGAATTTACCGGGACCGATCAGTCGCTTAATCCCTTTTATGTCGACGACGTCGTCCTGACCGGGAGCGTTCCCGTTATTCCGCCGCCGCCGCTGAATGGAGGCATGGCGCTGTATGAGGATGCCTACGTTAACGGCTGGAATAATTGGAGCTGGGCGACGGTCAATACCGCCAACACCACCCCGGTGAATTCCGGCTCCAGCTCAATCGCGGTGACCTCGAACGCATATGAGGCGGTCCGTTTCAACCATTCCGCTCTGGACAGCAGCAACTACACAAATCTGACCTTCTGGATCAACGGAGGAAGCGCAGGCGGTCAGGTTTTATCGCTCAACGCGCTCCTCTCCGGCGTTGCTCAGCCCGGCTTCACGGTTGGACCGCT
>JANYDX010000423.1 GCA_025363395.1 Verrucomicrobiota bacterium | reverse complement strand
ACGGGCCACGCGCTCATGATCTCCCGTGCCGACGCTGGTTTTGGCCCGGGTCGAGTAGAACACATAAAAATAATGGTTGGTGGCAAAATCGGGATGAAAAGCGAGGCCGAGCACGCCTTCCTCCACGTCGGTCAAGACCTGCTCACTGAGGTCGAGGAACAGACGTTTGACCGGCTTTGAGCCGAGGCCGGTGATCATCTGAATGCGTCCCGTTTTCTCGACAATGAAGAGCCGGTCGGTTTCCCCCGGGGCGGTTACGATGGCCAAAGGCTGGCTGAAGGTGATCCCCTTGAAGGCGTTTTCCGTGCGGTAGCCGACGGTCTGCGGGTTTTGCGGGAGCGTCAGGGTGGAATTTGCCTCGCGGGTAAGCTCGGCCGAAGTCGGTAACGTCAGGCTCAGGGCCGCGATTCCAAGGGCACTGATCCCAAACGCGAATTTGCGGAGCGCAAAACCAGGGGCAAAAATAGAAGGGGGCATCATCATGAAAAACGGAGGACGCAGGTTCACGCTTAATTTCTAAAAAAATGGCGCAGATAGCCAGCTGGTAATCGACCGCGAGGCCGGGCTGAAGTTTCGGTGAAGTCCAGGGAGAGAAACTCCGGTCACGGCGTTTATTTTCTTCGCGTCGGCTGGCGAATCTGTTTCGTGTCAGTCCACGCATGAAAGTTACCGGACTTGCCATTGTCCCGCCTCCCGCCGCGGCCGATTTACCCAAGGTTACCCCCGAGTTGCTGGCCTCCGTGCTCGCCCGCTATTCACGGAGCAACGAGGGCATCGGCAAGATTCTCGAAAAAGTGGACATCGCCAATCCTGACGAGTCCATCGACCGCATTCTGAAGTTCGTCGACTACGGGCACGCGTCCATCGGCGGCCTGACGGGCGGTCTCGCCATCGCACTCGATGACGTGTCGATGTGGCTGGCGTATAAAGTTTTTGAACTGGCCCAGATGGCGGACGGCCAGGAGTCGAGCACGCGCTACATCACCATGTCGGCGTCGAATCTGCCGGCGGCGGATGAGATCGGCATCCCCGCCGATCTGGCTCCGCGCTGGTCGGCGCTGATGGCGAAGGCCTTTGCCGCTTATCACGCGGAGTATGACCGGTTGGATAAACTCGCCCAAGCGGACCCGAGTTTGGTGCGGCTGCCGAAGGACGCGAAGCCCGGCGTGGTCACCCGGCTGCGCAAAAACTACGCCCTGGATCGCGCGCGCTATTTTATTCCGGTGGCGACACGCACCAATCTCGGTTTGGTGCAGAGTTCGCGCATGTGGGCCACGACGGTGAAACACCTGGACTCGTTTGACCTGCCCGAAGCCAGGGCGGCCGCGAAACTCATTCGCGACGAGTTGCTGAAGCAGTCGCCGCGTCTGATGCGCCACAGTTTTGCCGAGAAATCCTATCAAGCACAGGTCCAGCAGGAACTCGCTGCCAGTTTGAGTCTGGGTCTGGCGCGGCTTTCGATCCAACCCTTGCCTGATGAGGTGTGGGTGAAGGTCGACAGTGAATCGCCGCCCTGGCTGGCCGAAGATCAGCCGGTCGGCGAAGCGTTGAAACATCGCGCGAATCGCTACGGTTACCAAGGCAAGGCCACCCGGCGCACGCGCGTGAGTTTTGCCTGGAACAACATGGCGATCGCGGAACTGCGCGACTTGAACCGCCACCGCACCGGGCATCGCTACACGCCGCTGATCCAGGCGGGATTTTATCTGCCTCCGGAAATCGCCCCCGGCCCGCATCAGGCGTTGCTGGAAGAACAGGCGGCGCTGACCCGCGAGCTGATGCAGCGTGGTTCGCCCGCCTACGTTTATTCACTGCTGCTGGGTGCGCAAACTCCGTTCGAGCACAGCACGCATGCGGACAAGTTTATTTATGAAGCCGAGCTGCGCACGGGCATGGGCGCGCATTACCGCTACGCCGAGCACTTGAGTGCGGCGCTGCGGGAATTTGTCCGCCAGGTGCCGGCCGCGAAAGACTGGGTCGTGGAGGGCACCGCTGAACCGGAATAGGCTTGCGGCAGTTTTCCGTCGGGCGAACATCGGCTCCGTCAGTGTTGCCTATGTGCCCTCGAGCGAAATTTGGTGCCGTGCTTATTCTCGCCGGCACTTTGACCGGGTGGGCCGCCCCGATCAACCCGCAGAAAAAAAATCCCCCGTCGCCACCCGGGGGGCTGACGACGGCAGTGGTCCTCAAACCGGCCCAAGCCAGGGCTTCGATCAGCAGCACCACAAGCGGGTGCGGCACGAAGGTAAAGATGCAGAAAATAATTCCGGGTGGCCCACTGACTGTGCCGGTGGAGGTGAATGGATTTATCTTCGCAAAACCTGCTGAAGCGAAACGCCCGTCCGCCGCGGTCGCACTGGCCCAGTCCGCAAAAAAATGAGCGCCCGCTTCAAGGTTTTGCAGTTCAACATGCAGTTCGGGCAGGTCTGGAGTGACTACTATCCCGATCATGCGCCGGTCCGGCTGGACGCGACGATCCGGGAAATCCAATCGCACGATGCCGACATCATCCTGTTGCAGGAAGTGGAGCGGGCCCAGCCGGGCGGCACGCGTTCCGGCGAATCGAGAAATTATGCCGGGCTCAAACAAGCGCTGGCGGGCTACGACAGTTATTTCTCCCTGCCGAAACCGGACCCGCGCGAGCTGCCCTTTGGCACCGGGCTGGCGATTTTTTCCAAGACGCCACTTCGCGATACACTGCGGATGGATTTGCCGTCGCCGCCGGTGGCTTTTGATTTTAATGGTGAAACCCGGACGCCGACGGACCGCCTGCTGATTGGCGCCACGACTGTGATTGGCGGACATGAGCTGGGTTTGCTCAACACCCACCTGCTCGCTTTTTTTATGCTCAACACCAGCAGTGAAGAGCATCCGGGACAGCGCAAATTGGTGGCGGAACAGCTTCGCCTTAATTCCGGCCGGGCCACGCTGCTCGGTGGCGACTTCAACGTTCGCAATCACGTTTCTCTCGCTGGTCAGTTCGGTGAGGTGGGATACCACACTGTCCAAACGAAGGAATGGACCTGGCGCCGCCGGCCTTTCGTCCTCGATCACCTCTTCTACAACGACTGGCTGCGACCGACGGCGCACTGGGTGAAACCGACACCCGCCTCGGACCACCACACTTTGTCAGCGGAGTTCGAGTTTACGCCCGGGTCCGGTGCAATCTGGTAGGGCGCGGACTCCGCTCCGCGCCGGCCCGCGGGACA
>JANYDX010000416.1 GCA_025363395.1 Verrucomicrobiota bacterium | reverse complement strand
CGCTACGACCTGACCGACTACCTGAACTACGGTGGCGAAAATGTCATCAGTGTCCGCGTCGACGCGACGATGGAAGAAGGCTGGTTCTACGAAGGCGCCGGAATTTACCGTCACACCTGGCTAACCAAGACCTCGCCCCTTCATGTCGGACCTTGGGGCACATATGTCACCACGGAGGTAAATAATGGCAGCGCGGACGTGACAGCGCGCACCACCGTCATCAATGAAGGAGCTGCCGTCGCGACCTTTGATCTCGATCAGGAAATCATCGACGATACGGGCCGTTCCATTGCCAGTGCCCACGTGGCTGGCGGGAGTCTCGCGGCGGGAATCAGCAGGGAATTCCCCATCACGCTGAAAGTCGCCAGTCCGCGGTTGTGGTCTCTTGAGACCCCGGTGTTGCACAAACTCATCACGGTCGTGCGCAGCAACGGCGCAGTGGTTGATCGCTACGAAACCAGCTTCGGTATCCGCACGATCCGTTTCGATGCAGACAGAGGATTTTTTCTCAACGGGCAGCACGTCGAACTCAAAGGTACCAATAATCACCAGGATCACGCCGGTGTCGGCGTCGCGTTGCCCGACGCGCTGCAGGACTACCGCATCCGGCGTTTAAAGCACATGGGCAGCAATGCCTATCGCGCCTCCCACCATCCGATGACGCCCGAACTGCTCGAAGCCTGCGACCGCCTCGGCATGCTCGTGATCGATGAGAACCGCCTGATGGGCCCAAGTCCTGAACAACTCGGCCAGCTCGAGGCGATGATCCGTCGCGACCGCAACCACCCGAGCGTGATCCTCTGGTCATTGGGCAACGAGGAGTGGGCGATCGAAGGCAACATCAAGGGCGCGCGCATCGCTGCGTCGATGCAGGCCTTCGCTCAACGCCTCGATCCCACGCGCCGGAATACCGTCGCCATCAGCGGCGGCTGGGGCGGCATTTCCACCACGATCGACGTGGCGGGCTTCAATTACATTCGGCAAGCCAACACCGACAAGCAGCACGCCGAGTTTCCCCGTCAGATCGGCGTCGGGACCGAAGAAACCACGACGCAAGGCACGCGTGGAATTTATTTCGACGACAAACCGCGCGCACACTGGTCGGCGCAAAAGGACGGGACTTCCGGGGGCAACGCAGAAAGTGGCTGGAAACACTACGCCGCGCGTCCCTATCTTGCGGGCATTTTTTTCTGGACCGGCTTTGACTATCGCGGCGAAACCACGCCGTTCGGCTGGCCGGCGGTTGGCTCGCAATTTGGCATTCTCGATACCTGCGGTTTCCCCAAGGACAGCTTTTATTACCTGAAGGCCTGGTGGGGGGACACGCCCGTGCTGCATATTTTTCCACACTGGAACTGGCCGGGCAAGGAAGGCCAGGCCATCACCGTCACGGCCAACAGTAATCACGAGGCCGTCGAGCTGCTGCTCAATGACCAGTCCCTCGGCAAAAAAGATATGCCGGTCAACGGCCACTTGGAATGGAGCGTTGTCTATCAACCCGGCGCCCTCGACGCCCGCGGCTACCGCGGTGGCAAAGTGGTTGAAACCACCCGCATCGAAACCACCGGCCAACCCGCTTCGATCCGACTCACCGCGGATCGTTCAGCCATCAAGGCCGACGGCGAAGACGTCTCGGTAATCGCAGTGCAGGTAATCGATGCACAGGGCCGCGTGGTGCCCACGGCCGACAATCAGGTGACGTTCGAGCTCGACGGACCGGGCCGCATCATCGGAGTCGGCAACGGTGATCCTGTTTCACATGAGCCGGACCAGTTCCTCGAAACCGTCCAGATGATTGCCGTGAATGACTGGCGCGGCCGGATCGCACCGACGGGCACCACGTCGCCTTCCGCGCCGGAAGCCCTTGCTCCCTTTGCGCAACTGGGCAACTGGCTCTCACCGCTCCCCAAAGTAGGGGATATTTATGATCTGTCTGGCACCTTCACTCTCGCCGCTCCCCTGCCCGCCGACGCCAGGTTGACATTGTTTTTGCCCGCGCTCGGCGCCAAAACCACGGTCTGGCTCAACGGCCGTGAATTGGTTCGCGACGTCGCCACCAGCGCGGCCGGCCCGGCCATTCCTCTTGTTGCCCGCCAGCTGAGTTCCGGAGTTAACCGGGTGCAACTGCTCGTTTCTCCGGTGCTGGATCAACGAAATCACATCCCCGAACTCAGCCGGCTCGGCGCGATGCAAATCCGGACGCCCGCCCCCAGTTGGCAACGCCAAGTGTTCAACGGTTACGCCCAGATTATTCTTCAAGCTGCCAAACAGGCCGGTCCCATCCGCTTGACCGCACGCTCCAAGGATCTGCAAATAGCCACCGTCATCGTGACAGCCGAACCAACCACCCCACTCCCCAGCTTACCGTGATGGCGTGAATCGATTCCACTTCGTTTTGTCGGCGCCGGCGCCGGGACGAGGACCGCCGCCGCCAACTCATCTTTTACCGTCATGAAAACAAATCCCCTCATGCTGCTGCCCCTGCTGGCTACCTTGGCCTTTGCCGCCAGTCCTGCGACCGTGGAAAAACAATCCGACGGCATCACCTTCGCCCATGATGGCTCCGTGCTGAAAATCCAAATTTGCGCGGACGACATCATCCGAGTAGAGAGCGCCCCCAACCCCGCTTTCTTCACGCACGCGAGTCTCATGACCGTGGACCGCAAGGGTCCGCCGCCATTGTGGACGCTCACGACCGACGAACGCACCGCCACGCTGCACACCGCCAAACTGCAGGTCCGCGTGGACCTAGCCACCGCCGGAGTTTCATTTCTCGATCTACAGGGAAAGCCCGTTCTCGCCGAGCGCACCGGCGGTCGCTCAATGCAGTCGGCCGAGGTGCAAGGTGAAAAAACTTTTCATGTCCGCCAGTCGTGGGCGGCTGATCCGGGCGAAGCTCTTTACGGACTCGGGGAAAACCAGCTGGGGCTCCTTAATCTCAAAGGTCACGACCTCGATCTCTGGCAGCACAACGGCACGGTCGCAGTTCCCTTTTTGGTTTCAAGCCGTGGTTACGGTTTGTTGTGGGACAATAATTCTTACACCCGCTTCGGCGATCTGCGCGAAACCGAGCAGATTCCCGCCGCGCATCTCTTCAACGCCACCGGCCAGCCCGGCGGGTTGACCGCCTCCTACTACGCCAGCGCAAATTTTGAAAAACTTGTCGACCAGCGCATCGAGACGAAAATTGACATCGCCATTCCCGACAACGTCAAGTTGCCGAACCACGACATTCATCCCCTGCTGCCCGCCGAAGGTAATTGCAGCGTGCGCTGGGAAGGCTTCGTCGATGCGACCACCGCCGGAGTCCATACTTTCGAGACCTATTCAAATGCCGGCGTCAAACTGTGGATCGATGACAAACTCGTCATGAACCACTGGCGCCAAGGCTGGTTGCCTTGGTTTGAAGTTGCGCAGGTACCGTTGGAACCCAGCCGGCGTTACAAGCTCAAGCTCGAATGGTCGCGCGATGACGGCATGCCCACGATGCGCCTCCGCTGGAAGACACCGTCCCTCGAAACCGCCACCACTTCGCTCTGGTCGCAAGTCGGCGAAGGCACCGACTACTATTTCGTTTATGGCCCGCGACTCGATGACGTGATCGCCGGCTACCGCCGGCTGACGGGCACAGCGCCGATGATGCCCGTGTGGTCCTTCGGCCTGTGGCAATCGCGCGAACGCTATGAAACCGCTCAGGAAAGTCTCGACGTGGTCAAAGGCTTTCGCCGTCGCGGAATTCCGTTCGACAACATTGTCCAGGACTGGCGCTACTGGGAGGAAGGCAAATGGGGTTCGCACGAATTTGATCCGGCGCGCTTTCCCGATCCCGATGGCTGGATTCACGCCATTCACGATCAACACGCCCGCTTCATGATTTCGGTCTGGGGTAAATTCAACCCCGGCACCAAAAACTTTACGGCCCTCCACGAACATGGGTTTCTTTATGAACGCAACCTGAAGGAAGGCACCCGCGACTGGCTCGACCAGCCCTACACTTTTTATGACGCCTTCAATCCCGCCGCCCGGAAAATGCTCTGGTCACAAATGGAGCAGCAGCTTTTCCACCGCGGGATCGACTCCTGGTGGATGGACGCGACGGAGCCCGATCTTCGCCCCACGCCCACGCTGGACGGCCAGCGCGATTATGTAAATCCCACCGCGCTCGGCTCGGGCAGCCGCGTGCTCAACGCGTATTCGCTCGTGAACAGTTCCGCGATCTACGAGGGCCAGCGCATCGCCGCGCCCGACCAGCGCGTGTTCATCCTGACGCGTTCGGGTTTTGCCGGCCAGCAACGCTACGCCGCCGCCACCTGGTCGGGCGACGATTCCGCGACGTGGACCGCAATGCGCAAACAGATACCCGCCGGCCTGGGGTTCTGCCTTTCCGGCC
>JANYDX010000394.1 GCA_025363395.1 Verrucomicrobiota bacterium | reverse complement strand
ACGAGTTGGAAACCGCCATCCGCCACTATCTCGAAACCAATAATCAAAATCCGACGCCGTTCATCTGGACTGCCTCTGCCGATCTCATCCTCGGTAAAGTCCAGGCACTTTGCTCACGGATTAATCGCTCAGGACACTAGTTTTTCAACGGAAAAAATTAGCCCGATTTAGCGTCCGCCGCGCCTTGATTTTTGTTCACGTTCGCCGTCAGGGTCATTCCACGTAGCGCTCCAACACGACGAGCATTTCGCGCAGGTTGCGCTTGGCTTCCGCCTGATCCGATGCCGCCTCGATACAGTGGTGGAAATGCGAGTGAATGAGTTTTTCCGAAAGAGACTTCAAACCACGCCGCGCGGAGATGATTTGAGTCAGAACCTCCGCACAGTCGCGGTCCGCTTCCATCATCTTTTCCACGCCCTGCAGCTGGCCCACGATTTTCCGCACCCTCAGACGCAACGCCGCCGTTTCATCGTCAGGATGAGTATGCGGGTGCGGATGAGCGTGGGACTTAGCCATGGGCAATGGTGCGGGAAGTGGCACGATCACCGAAACTCTAGCATTGTCAAGAAGGGGTATGGGGGCATGGTGCAACTATGACATCTTTTAATGACCTCATCAGCCAAGGAGCGTCCAATGCGTGGCTGTTCATTCCTTCCGCGATTATTTTGGGAGCCTTGCACGGGTTGGAACCGGGTCACTCCAAGACGATGATGGCCGCATTTATCATCGCGATTCGGGGCACGATTTTCCAAGCCGTGCTTCTCGGTCTATCGGCCGCTTTTTCGCACTCACTGGTCATCTGGGCGCTCGCGGCGGTGGCTTTGCGCTACGGCTCGAATTGGAACGCCGAGACCACTGAACCCTATTTTCAGCTGATCTCAGGCGCACTCATCATCGGCATGGCCGTCTGGATGTTTTGGCGAACGCGTCGCGAACAGCAGGCGGCCGCCGCGCACGATCACGCCGATGAAGGCCCGCAGGGCGGCAAGTTGATCGACACCGGCCACGGCCTGGTCGAGATCACGGTATTCGAGACGAATGTGCCGCCCCGCTTCCGCCTCTACTTCTATGACAGCGCCCGAAAGGCGAAAGCAATGCCCCTACCCAATGAGATTGCCGTCGAGACGGTGCGTCCCGAAGGCGCACGCCAGTCCTTCAAGTTCTTTGCTGGCGACGGCTATTTGGAGGCGACGACCGAGCTGCCCGAGCCACACGAGTTTAATGCGACCCTCAAAATTTCGCACGGCGACCACGCCCACACCTTCGATTTCAAATTTAGCGAAGCCGACCACCATCACCACCATGGCCCGATGGATATGGCCGATGGCGAATATCAAGATGCTCACGAAAAGGCGCACGCGAGCGACATCGCGAAGAGGTTTGCCAATCGCACCGTGACTACCAGTCAGATTGTATTTTTCGGCCTCACGGGGGGGCTTATGCCCTGCCCGGCGGCACTGACCGTGCTCCTCGTTTGTCTGCAACTGAAGAAATTCGCGTTGGGTTTCACCTTGGTGGTTTGTTTCAGCTTCGGCCTGGCCCTCACGATGGTAACGACCGGCGCGCTGGCAGCGTGGAGTGTTCAACATGCCTCTAAACGCTTCAAAGGCTTCGGCGAATTCGCCCGGAAAGCACCTTACGTCTCCAGCGTTTTGCTCGTCGCAATGGGACTCTTCTTTGCCATTCAGGGTTGGCGGCATTTGCCGTGAGTAACGCCAATTAATCGTAGGGCGGTCGCCGACGCCCCCCCCGCTCGTCGCCAAACTGGCCGACTAGGCGCACCCATTCATCTTCGAGCAGCTCGCGGAACGGAAATCCGGGCTGAGCGTATCAATCCCGCCACAACGGACGGCCGGTTTTCCCGCCCGCCTATTCGCTTCCTCGCCTTAACCGCGCGACTGTCCAATAGCACTCGGCGAAGCCACGAAGCCGTTCGCCGCTAGCGCTGGCTCGATCAATTGACGAAAGATCCGATCACCTGCCGCAGGAGTCAGATGCGGCTTGGCGTCGACCCACCACGTCATCACGGACAGGAACGCATCGGTTGTGAAGCGTATCGCCGCCTCGACCGGCACGCCGGGGACTTTTTTCCCGGGGGGAGACGTCTCGTTCATCTCACGTTGAATCAAGCGAGCCAGCATCTGCCGTATGGCATTCATGGCCTTCGCTCCTCCCTGATCCCTCATGAGCGCCTGATACAGGTCGCGGTGATCGTCGGCGTGCTCAAACATGGCGAGACTGAACGCCAGCAGCTGCGCGCGCCCATTTGAATCGCAGCAAGCCTCGCGTTGGGCCTTGGAGAGGAATTCGCGCAGTGACCCGATGCCATCCAGCAACACACTCTCCTTACCGCCATGGTGCGCGTAGAATGTGGAACGCGCGACATTCGCCCTCCCGATGATGTCATTCACCGTGATCGCGTCGTAGCCCTTTACGAGAATGAGCTCGATGAGCGCTTCTTGGAGAGCACTGCGTGTGCGGAGGACGCGCCGATCAGGGGGAGATTTTTTAGGGGACATCGCTTGAAGAAGAATTAACCATGGAGTGCCGTTTTCCCGAACAATCGACCATGGATTGTCCGTTATCGGACAAAAGCGGCTCCACGTTCATTGACCGGTGCCCGGCTATGTTTCCGAACATATTGTACGTTATGAAACATTCCGTCCATTTAAAATCCCCGTCACCCGCCGAGGCTTTTGCCGCGAGCGACGCTCGCCTCAAGAACCAGGCCGCATTTGTTCGTTTCACCTCCGTCACCAAACGTTACCCTGGTGCTGATGGTGGTGAGTTGGCGTTGGACAATCTCAACCTGACCTTCGAAGCCGGTGGGATGATGGCGATCGTCGGAAAATCGGGCAGCGGAAAATCAACCCTGCTCAACCTCGTGACCGGGGTGGACTATCCGACCAGTGGAGAAATCTTCATCGGCGAGACTGCGGTCCACCATCTCGATGAAAGCGAAAGCGCCACGTGGCGACGCGGATCGGTCGGCATCGTATTTCAGTTCTTCCAACTTTTGCCTGCGCTCACCGTGCTCGAAAACGTGCTGCTACCGATGGCTCTGCTTGGCCGCGAACAGGCGCGCGTGCGTGAGAGCCGTGCTCGCGCACTGCTTGAGCAAGTGGGAATCGCGGATCAGGCCCGCAAGTTGCCCACCGCGCTTTCTGGAGGACAACAGCAACGCTGCGCGATCGCGCGGGCGTTGGCGAACGACCCGCTTTTGCTGGTCGCCGACGAGCCCACGGGAAATCTCGACTCTCGCACCGCGGAGGGAGTTTTGGCGCTCTTACGCCAACAAGCTGACACTGGAAAAACTGTTCTGCTCGTCACCCACGAACGTGAAATTGGACGGGTGGCGGATCGCGTTGTGACCCTTGTGGACGGTCGTGTGTTCGCCGATGAACCGGGAGCCCGGCTTCACCGAACGGGAGGTAAAATCGCATGAATCCCCTTTGGCGTAAACTTGGTGGAGACGTGCGTTCCGATCGCAGCCGTCTCTTTCTCACTTTCGTCGCCCTCGCACTGAGTCTCATCGGACTCGGCGTCATGCTGGATTCCTATGCGGTGCTCATCCGGGAGGTCACGCGCAATTATGAAGAGACCGTCCCCGCCTCCGCGACCATCGAGATGGAGGAGGTTAGTCCGTCGACTGCGTCCGAGGTGGGCCGCCGCCTTGGCGTGGTCGCCACTGAAAGACGAAGGGCTATCAGTGCGCGGGTGCGGGACGGCGCGGATTGGCGGCCACTGCGTTTGTTCATCGTCGAAGACTTTCAGAACCTCCGACTGAACACCTTTACCCTCGAGGAAGGGGTTTGGTCGCCACCCACTGGAACGATTCTGTTGGAGCGCACGGCCACGCACTTAATGAAATTAAAAACCGGCGACGCGATCACCTTGAGATCCCCGAACGGTGAACCCAAAACAGTTTCCGTGGCCGGCCTGGTCCACGACGCGGGTCTCGCGCCCTCCGAGCAGGAACGCACGGTTTACGCCTACGCGACCGAGGAAACCCTCCGCTTCCTGGGAGAGACCGGAGGGTTTGACGAACTGCGCCTCCGGTTGACGCCCGAGTATCGCGACCGCGCAGCTATCGCGGCTAAGTGCAGTGAGATCGTCGCATGGCTTAAGTCTCGTGGACAGGTTGTGCATGAGTTGCGCATCCCGCCACCGGGGCGTCATCCACACCAGGGTCCGATGGAAGCGGTGCTGTTATCGTTCATCGGATTTGGCGTGATGGCGTTGCTTCTCAGTGCGGTTTTGATGGCGACGACGATGACTGCGTTACTCGCAAAGCAGGTCCGTGAGATCGCGGTGCTGAAGGCTATCGGCGGAGGTCGTGGGCAAATCGCGATCATCTATTGCACCCTCGCGTTGGCGATGGGTGTGGCGGCGACCCTGATCGCGGTCCCACTCGGATTGATGGCCGCCCGACCATTCACCACGCAGATTTCCACGCTGATTAACTTTACCATCATGAGCAACTCGGTGCCGTTGCACGTGCTTCTTCTTCAGATCGCAGCGGGCATCGGACTACCGGTGTTGGCGGCAATCCGGCCGATTTGCCGCGCTGTGAACATTCCGGTCCGGGTGGGACTGGCGGATCATGGTGCGTCGGTTTGGACCACGCACGCCGGCAAAGAGCGGACGGAATCGCGTTTCGCAGCAGCGATGCCGCTCTGGACTCTTGCGTGGAGAAACACGCTGCGTCGCCGCACGCGCTTCGCGCTCACGCTGGTTCTCTTGGCAACCAGCGGCGCGATTTTGATGAGCGCGTTTAACCTGCAAACCGGTTGGACCAAAATCATCGGGCGAGTTTACAGCGAGCGTAGCTATGACGTGTCATTTCAACTGCGTTCCGCAGAGTCGGTTGGCCGGATTGCGTCGGTGTTGCGGGAAGTCTCGGAAGTCGTGCGATCTGAAGCCTGGCAATCAACGCCGGTGGCGTATGAAGCGCCGGGGGGAGTTCCCGTGTTGGCTACATATCCGGACGGGGGACATGGCGCATTTACCCTTTACGGTGTGCCGACCCGGATGCAAATGGTCGCGTTCCCCCTTCTCTCAGGCCGCTGGTTGCAGCCCGAGGACACCAATCAAGTGGTGCTGAATCATGCTGCCCGTGCCGCCAAGCCCGGTTTGAAAGGCGGCGACCGGGTGCGCCTGACCGTAGCAGGTAAAACCCGTGAATGGACCATCGCGGGTTTTGTGGAAGAAGTGGGATCGGCCGCAGCGGCCTACGTGCCGATGCGGTCCTTTTCCGAAGAGCAGACGGGTATCGAGAAGGCGAACCTGCTGAGGATCGCTCTTTCCTCGGAAAGCGCCGCCGACAAGACAGGTGCGATCCGGCGGATCGAACAAGCCCTCGATGCGCGTGGTATTCGCGTCACGGTAGGGTTGCCATTGGGCGAGTTGAAGACGGCCATGGGAGCACATATCGCGGTCCTGATCAGTACGCTTATCGCCGCCGCGATGGTGATGGGGACGGTGGCCGGCTTGGGCCTGAGCGCGATGCTCAGTATGAGCGTGATTGAGCGCACTCGCGAGTTTGGGATCTTACGGGCCATCGGATCTACGCCCAAAGAAATTGGCCGTCTCGTCGTGGCTGAAGGGTTGGTGATGGGTGTAATCGGGTTGGCGGCGGCAATTCCCTTGTCCATTTGTGTTTCCACGATACTCGGGCGGATCGTGGGCATGACCGCCTTTCAGATTCCCCTGCCGATCAGTTTTTCCGGTATCGGCTTAACCGTGTGTTTTGTCGGACTCCTCGTGTTGATCGTCGTTGCCGCCGGTTTGCCAGCGAGAGCCGCCGCAGGACTTCCAGTGCGACTCGCGATGAACGCAACCTAACGCACGCGCGGAAACTGCCTATCGGCCCCGGCGACTCAGCTGCAGCGGTGCTCACGCTCATGTAGGCCGACCAAATGCACCCGTTAAACGTCGAGTACTTCGCGAAATATCGCCGCGAGATCTTCACCGCGCAGAATCACTGTTTCTTCGAGCCACGCGGCGGCGCGCGAGTAGGGTAACACCGTATAGCTCCCGGCGGTCTTCGGAGTTAAGCTAGTATTATCCGGCAGTATGAGCCTGCTTCCCGGCTCCGACCGGCAACTCAACCCGATAATTTATGTTACAAAATACCAAAGAAATCTACGGCAGCAAACTCGCCGCTTCCGACGGCGCCATCGGGCACGTCCAAGACTTTTATTTCGACGACAAGACCTGGGTCATCCGTTACGTCGTGGCGGACACGGGCTCGTGGCTGACCGGTCGACAGGTCCTGCTTTCTCCACACGCCTTGGGAAAACTCGATCTGTATGAAAAAACACTGCACGTGAAGCTGCACCGAAAGCAAATCGAAGACAGTCCCTCCATTGAAAAGCACAAACCCGTTTCCCGCCAACACGAGATTGACTACTACCAATATTACGGCTGGCCAGCCTACTGGAGCGGCGACGCGATGTGGGGTCTCGGCGGCTATCCGGTCGTGCTGCCTCCACTACCGGAGGAAGTGAAAAGTTTGCAGCGACACCAACACCGCGACGACAGACATCTGCAAAGCGCCAAGTCGGTCGACGGTTATAAAATTCATGCGGCCGACGGAGAAATCGGCCATGTCACCGGATTCATGATCGACAAAAAGAGCTGGGCCATTCGCGAAGTCGTCGTGGAAACCGGACACTGGTATTCCGGCAAGGAAATCCTGATCTCCACCAACAAGGTCGAGCGTATCAGCTACGACCAATCCCAAGTTTATGTGAGTGTCACCAAAGTGGACATGCAAGCCACGCCGGAGCGTGAACTCGTTAAGACGGGCACGGAAGTTCATTGAGCGCGAATGGAGCCCGGGCGCGAAATGCGCCGGGACGAAGCCCCGTCCTCCATGAATAAAAAATATCCCGGCTCCCGCGTGAACACCCGCGGCTGCCGACCTCCTCCATCTCCTTGAGCTGGTCCACACGGCTTCATCTTCAATCGTGAACATTCCCATGACCACCGTCGTTTCCTCCCTGCCCGTCAAACAAGCATCGCCCGATTATCCGATCGAGGAGTTTATCGCAGACCGCTGGAGCCCGTACGGCTTTGTCGACCGGCCAGTCTCCGACGCCGACCTTAGTTCTCTTTTCGAGGCGGCTCGGTGGGCTCCGTCCTCTTACAACGAACAGCCCTGGACCTATTTCGTCGCAACGCGGCGCGAAGCCGGGGAATACGAGCGACTCCTCTCCTGCCTGCTGCCCGCGAAT